>CADCRB010000018.1 GCA_902803745.1 uncultured Lachnospiraceae bacterium | reverse complement strand
ATCATACGTTTCATTACCGATCATCGAGCTGTTGGTCGTAAAGATATCAGGCGGCTCGCTGCTCACAAGGGCGTTTGATATGACATTGTTATAGTCATCCATTGTTACATACTGCAGATCAGCATTGGGATAGTATTCGTTGAAACGCTCAAACTCTGCTTCAAGCGACTCAAAGTTACCGTAGCTTCCCGCAACAGTCAAAGAAAACTCAGTATCCTTGTCATACTTTGGAGCAAATGGAGCCGAAGCTTTCTTCCGGCTTCCGCAGCCCTGCAAAAGAAGCATGGATACAAGGCATAAAGCAAATATCATCCGTAAGTTATTTTTCATAATTATTCCCTCCAATAATTAAAGATAATCTTATTCTTCCTCCAGGTCTTTCAGAGGCTCAAGCTTTCCCGCAAGCTGTCTGTACCGTAAGATCAGTTCGTCAAGTTCTTTATCCAGGGTTTCCGAATCACCGCTGTTTCCGGCCTTTTCAAGTCTTGCGGCGAATTCTCCCAGTTCCAGCGCCCCTATCGCGCGAGATGCGCTCTTAAGCGCATGGACCTTTATGGTTGTGTTCTTAATATCTCCGGCAGCCCAGTAAGTCTCGATCTCTCCCGCCTTCTTTTCCGCACTGTCCCTATACATACAGAGAGCCATAATATATGACTCGCCATCTCCGCAATAGCTAAGTCCGGAGTCTATATCAATCTCCTTAATATCATACAGAAAATCCGGAAGAACACAATCATCATCAGCATCAGCAGCACCATCATTATCGACTGCAGAAACCACCTTATCCTCCGGAAGATACTGTAGCAGCATCATCTCAAGCCGTTCGGCATTAATGGGCTTGGTTAAATAATCATCAAATCCGGCATTTGTATATATCTCGCGCATACCTGATATCGCATTGGCGGTAAGACAGATCACGGGAGTCTCTGTATTAGGGGTATCCGTTATGGCCTTCATCTCCCTAAGGGTCTCTATTCCGTCTTTATCAGGCATCATATGGTCCAGAAAGATGACATCATAGTGCCTGTCGGTAAACAAAGATATACCTTCATCACCGCTTTCTGCCGTATCGATCCTAAGTCCGGTCTGCTTTAGCAGGTTTACAAATACTGTAAGATTAACAGGAGTATCATCAACCACAAGCACTCTCGCCTCGGGCGCCTTAAACTTCTCCTGGTAGTTTTTCCGTTCACTCAGCGAACGCTTAAAGGCTTCCTCGAAATCTCCGATCGGATCCCATTTTGTAACCTTCTGCTCTAGTTCAAATGAAAAGACCGAACCCTTGCCATATTCGCTCTCAACCTCAAGATGACTGCCCATCATGTCAAGGAATCTCTGTACAATAGTCATTCCAAGCCCCGTACCCTCTATGTTCCTGTTCTTTTTTTCATCGATCCGCTCAAAAGCAACGAACAGGCGGTCAAGGTCTTCGGGTTTTATACCTGTACCTGTGTCCTTTACACTTACTCTTAGCATTATAGAATCCGGCTTATCCGGAAGCTTATCAGCATGTACAGAGAAGGTTATGGATCCCTTACTGGTATATTTTACCGCATTTGAGAGAATATTGATGATGATCTGTTTGATCCTGATCTCGTCTCCGTTAAGGACCGTCGGAATATCCCTGTCTATATCAAGGTTTAACACAAGGCCTTTATCTTCCGCCTTATTCTGAACCATATTTACAAGATCATTTAGAAGTGAAGCAGAATTGTAATCCACGTATATTATTTCCATCTTGCCCGCTTCTATCTTGGAGAAATCCAGAATATCGTTAATGATGCCAAGAAGAGTATTACCAGCAGTTTTTATGCTCTCCGAATACATCCTTATTTCGTCATCCCGGGAATCCCTCAGTATCATCTCGTTTAAGCCCAATATAGCATTCATGGGTGTACGGATGTCATGGGACATAGTGGACAGGAAGTTCGATTTGGCCTCATTAGCTTCATTGGCCTGCTGGGCAGCCTCTGACAGCTTGCGGTTATACGTCATTAAGACGATCGAATTGAAAATCAGAAGAAATACAAAACCAAACGATACCATACCAAGGAGCAGCCAGTCTATCGACCGGTTTGCCGCCAGATCATCAGCAGGTATATATGCCAGCAAAACCCATGAAGTCATAGTCTCAAGAGGAGTGTAGGATATGATACAATCCTCTCCCTTGGCATTCTTTATCATCAGGGTGCCTGTCCCCCCGGCTATCTCCCGTATCACATCTTCATATTCCTCTGACGAAGCTTCATTATATGACTTGTAATACTCAAAGAAATTGCTGTTCTTAAAGGAATTACCATGAATAAAGTAATTACCTTCCCTGTCTACTATACTTATCTCTACATTCTCGTATTCGCCTTTAAGAAAAACCAGTTTTTTCTCAAGGCTGCTCAAAGGCACAACTCTCATCAGAAGCCCGTCAATAAGCTCACCGCTTTCTTCATCAAGGACTTTCACAAAATTATAGAATGCTATGGACTGCACACCGTTCATTGGGTTTGTATAGGCTCTGGTAAGATTGACAGCATCACTTGAATTATTCGTGTTATCGATGTTGTCAAAGATATCTATATTTTTGTATGAAACAGTATAGTCGTCGGGATCAGAAGCTTTTGCCGTCGTCGACAAGCCTTCCCGTTTCGGACTGTCCGGAAAGATAAGATGGCCCTCGATCTCCGGTGAAGTATTTGCCTTTCTTATAAACCCGATTATCTCCGTGGCAGTCATCGGAGCGCCCTCTTTTGCAGAACAATTGATATAGTCAGTCCATATATCACAAAGATGCTGCTCATCCTCCAGGTAATTGGTGATGATCTGATTAGTTGTCTTGGTCATCTTTTCAAAGGCAATGATCACATTTTTGTTGCTCTCTTCCGCCTTGATATTCGCATACCTTATGATAAACAACAGGATGAATCCCATTATCAAAAGATTTATTGTTATTATCAGCCCTCTTTTCAATCCTGCCCTCCGGTTTTCCCGTAAAAGAAAACGGCTTGATGTTAACATTAATAATAACATAAAATGGCAAGAAGCCGTCCCTAAATATAAAATTGACAGATTTTGAAATATTTCGTTTACCTATGGTATTATAAACCAATAAGTGAGTTTTCGGAGGTATTCATATGAATTCAGTCATAACCATAGGAAGGCAGTTCGGTTCCGGAGGACGCGAGATCGGTCAGATCGTCGCCGAAAAGTTCGGCATCAAATGCTATGATAAAGAGCTTCTTGCCAGAGCCGCAAAGGACTCGGGCCTATGCGAAGAAGTTTTCGAGCACCATGACGAGATGCCCACCAACTCCTTTCTGTATAATCTGGTAATGGATACCTACTCTTTCGGCTATAATTCCTCTGCTTTTATGGATATGCCGGTTTCTCACAAGGTCTTTCTTGCTCAATTCGATACAATAAAAAAGCTTGCAGATGAAGAGCCCTGCATCATCGTCGGAAGATGCGCTGATTATGCTCTGTCAGACAGGGATAATCTTATACGCATATTCATATCAGGTGATGAAAAGCAAAAGATCAGGCGCATAATGGAAAGGTTTGATCTTACAGAGTCACAGGCTCATGATATGTGTGTAAAGAAGGACAAGCAGCGTAAGAGCTACTATGATTACTATTCCTCAAAGAAATGGGGAAATGTAAATACATATGATCTTGCGATCAATTCTTCCGTGCTGGGGCTTGAAGGTACAGCTGAGCTGATAATAAAGTATGTGAAGGATGTTGAAAAAGCCAGAGCAATGTAAACCGCATCATACACCTCGAACAATCTGATAAATCAGATTTTTCTAAACGTCATTCAGTCTTGTGACAGGTTTCTGACAGCCTCTATGGCCTCTTCCGTGCTAGTGACATAGTGCATTGTGCTGGATATCGAGGAGTGCCCCATAAGTTTCTGCACCTTTTCGACATCTCCTGTCTTCATAAGCATGTTTTCAGCGAAGGTTGTACGCAGCTTATGAGGAGTAATGCGGTCAGCCTTGTCAGGAACTGCAGAAAGCATATATTTCTTAACGAGTTTCTCCACAGACCTCACGCTTATTCGGTTTCCGGATCTGTTAAGAAAAACTGCCTCCTCCTTTTCAGACGGCTTATATGAAGGTCTCCCGTTCATAAGATAATCTGAAATGATCTCCTCTGCCTTGTCACTCATGTATACGGTATCAAAGTTTCCGCCCTTTCTGAAGACCCTTATACCATGCTTTGAGAAGTTAATATCATTGATATTCATTCCCACAAGCTCACTGACACGAATCCCGGTATCCAGAAAAATGGTACATATCGCAGTATCCCGCTTTGAAGTCTTAAGATCATGAAACTTTTTCTGATTTGCGGTCAATCTGTCCCCCGACTCTATAACTGACAAAAGCTCCTGTTTCTCATCACGCTCCAGGTAGACGATTTCTTTCTTTTTTACTCTGCCGCGTTTTATCAGCTCTACAGGATTGGATCTTATATATCTGTGTGCGGCAAGGTAATTAAACAGTCTGTTCAGAGAAACCATATAATGCATAATAGTGGTTTCGGAGCACACAGAATCGCCGGCATTACTCTTTCTCTTCTTTGGCATCCTGAGATCGTGCAGGAATTCAGCTATATCTGCATCAGTCAGCATCCCCATATCATCTGTAGTGATCTGAAGCATCTCTTTTTTCCCGAAATAAGGATTACTCTCTCTTAAGAATTCAAAAAATGTTTTAAGCTGTGACGCATAGGAATAAAGAGTCATTCCGGCAAGATGATTTTCTTCAGCCATGAAAAACTGTCTCACAAAAGAGGGCAGCTCTTTAGCAATAAGATCCGCTTTTATCCTTGCCTCGTTTTCTTTTTGATCCTTGTACTTCATTGATTTCGTAACTTCCTGAGTATATCCTCAAAATACTCCGGTATCGGAGCTGTGACCTCTACTTTTTCCTTCGTATCCGGACTTATGAATCCTATATAATAGGCATGCAGTGTCTGTCCGAAGGTTTTTAGCTTTGCTTTTCTCGGACCGTATACCTCATCTCCAAGGATCGGATGACCTAAATGGTTCATATGAACCCTTATCTGGTGAGTCCGTCCGGTTTCAAGAGCACACTCAATATAAGAAAAATCCCTGAATCTTTCCAAAACCCGGTAATGTGTTACAGCGCGCTTTCCCAAAGGATCAACAGCCATCTTTTTTCTGTCACGACGATCCCTTGCAAGAGGAAGGTCCACAGAACCTTCATCCTCCTTAAAGCCTCCCCAGATGACCGCCCTGTATCTCCTCCCTATACTGTGGGAAGCAAGCTGCTCCGCAACATCTCTGTGAGCATTATCATTCTTACATACAATAAGTGAGCCTGTAGTATCTTTATCTATTCTGTGCACTATACCGGGACGCAGAACTCCGTTGATACCTGACAGATCCCTGCAATGATACATAAGAGCATTTACCAGAGTATGACTGTAATGTCCTGCAGCAGGATGGACCACCATCCCCTTTGGTTTATTGACCACTATGACAGCGCGGTCTTCATACAGGATATCAATGGGGATATCCTCAGGCTCAATATCCGGGATACCGGCTGCTCCCATACTGAAGCTTACCTTATCGCCTTCTGCCAGCTCATAGGATGGTTTCATCACAGTTCCGTTTACTGTTACTTCGCCGTCTTTTATCCGTTTAACGATCCCGGATCGTGAAATATCCTCATAAAATTCGGATATTCCCTTATCCAGCCGGTAACCGGCCAGTTCCTCCGGAACCTCAAAGGAAAGATCTTTATTCTCCATCTTTTTCTTCAGCAGCTTTATCTGTATCCACTGGCGCCATTGAAGAATGAAGCTTTACAGTATTTGCTTTTTTCATATCAAGATCCTCATCCTTATATATAAAAAGGAACAATATGATAAGAAGCGCCGCAGATACGGTGACATATATATCAGCTACGTTGAATATCGGGAAATCTATATAGATAAAATAAAGAAAATCTATGACATAGTTAAGTGATATCCTGTCAAGCAGATTGCCGACTGCACCGGCGCCTATCAGACAAAGGCAGATGCGAAGCGGTCTGTATTTCTTAGTAGCCGGAAGCCTGATAAGGAAATACAAAACGATAACTGAAAAGACAATACCGACTATAATAAACAGCGTCCTCATATCCTGCAGCATCCCAAAGGCCGCGCCTCTGTTTTCCAGATATCTGAGCTCAAATACTTCCGGTATCAGCCGTATGGGATCATTATCCTTCAGATATTTAACCGCAAGTCCCTTTGTATATCTGTCTATGTATACCAGCAGTGCCATAAAAAGCAGGTCTGACAATACAAAAAATACTCTCTTTGCTCTACTCATCTCTGATAATAAGCTCCTTTATTGCAGCAATGATCTCCTCATCGCTTACTGTCGTATCGATAAATGCCTTACCCGGTTTTTTAAGCAATATAAATCTTATCTGTCCCTTATCCATCTTTTTATCAGCCTTAGTAAGAGATAAAATCTGAGCTGGATCCGCATCATCAGGCAGGGTAATAGGAAGATTAAAGGGCACATACATATCCCTTATCTCATAGAATTCCTCAGTGGATAAAAGGCCTCTCCTGTATGAAATAAAGCTGGCGGCTATGCTTCCCAAAGCCACGCATTCTCCATGTAAAAGCTTAAAATCCATATACTTTTCAATGGCGTGTCCTATGGTATGCCCGAAATTGAGCAGAGCTCTCTCTCCTCTCTCATAAGGGTCACGTTCCACAACTCCTTTTTTTATCTCGAGTGATCTGCTGATCATTTCTGAGAGGATCCCGGGATCCCTGTCATTGATTTCCGGGAAATTGTTTATTACCCACTCATAATAAGGGGCGTCTTTAATAAGGCCATGCTTTATTATCTCTCCCATACCTGAAGCAAATTCGCGACCGTGCAGAGATGAAAGAGTCATAAGATTCATATAGACAAGACGGGGCATCTTAAATGCTCCGACCATGTTTTTATATTCGTCAAAGTCTACACCGGTCTTCCCACCGATAGATGAATCGGTACAGGCAAGCAGCGTAGTCGGGATCTGTATGAAATCAATCCCTCTTAGATAGGTAGCTGCAGCAAAGCCTGCCATATCACCGGTAACTCCGCCTCCAAGCGCTAATATCAGATCCTTCCTGTCAAAACCGTATCCTGTAAGAGCTTTATAGATTTCTCGGACTGTATCAAGATTCTTGTTGGCTTCACCTGCCTTGAAAATGACATTATATATATTCTCCGAAACACCTCCCAGAGATCTTTTCAGCTCCTCACCGTAGAGCGGAAACACATTGTCATCGGAAATAATGCATAATCTTCGATCCTTAAAGCCCAGCTCATTAAGTGCATCGGCGAGATCATTAAAATCCCTGCGGATCAGGATGTCGTAACCATTTTCATTTTCTGTACTGACAAATATATTATCTTTCATTTCTATCCTTAGAAAGAAAGCTGCGGTCAGACCGCAGCTTTCGGTATTACGTATTTTATATTATCCTCACTTCGCGATCGCAAACATATCAAACTGTCCGACCCCGAAGCTCTCAGAAAAATCCCCGGAGATGTCCACGCTCCTCGGTGTTACTATGAAGATATTCTTTGATATCTGCTGAAGATGTCCATCCAAAGCAACATTTGCTCCAAAGGTGATGTCCATTATCCTCTGTGCTGTATCTATGCCAATGCCCTCAAGATTAACAACGCAGGTCCTGTTGTCAAGAAGTGTATCTATGATAACCTGGCCATCCTCTACATTGGTGGGCTTTACAACACATACACCCATCCTATTAGAAAAAGAAGCATTTGTCCTCTTCTGAGGCATCTTGGTGATCTTTGCCCTCTGCGGTCTGTATCCGTTATCATCATCATCCAGAGAGATAGCTTCCCTGCTTCTGAACCTTCTTCTATCTACGACCTCATCCTCATCATCCAGATAATCTTCATCATAATCATCTTCATCATTGAATTTCATTGAACTGAGGAATCTGTCCAAAACTCCCATCATTTAACCCTCCCTAGTTTAGATTATACGGAATTATAATTCCTTGCTCCAAATATGCCCGTACCAACCCTGACCATCGTAGCTCCCTCTTCTATGGCCACCTGATAATCACCGGTCATACCCATTGACATAACATCTACCCGAATATTATGCCTCAACTTATTCGTTATGTCAACAAAAATTTTATTCATTTTCACAAAATATTGTCTGTTCTGTTCGGGATCATCAACATTTGGTGCGATACACATTAAGCCTCGAACGTTTACATAAGGGAGTTTTGATATATTTACATAAAGATCTTCCACCTGATCAGAGGGTATACCGTAT
>CADCRB010000017.1 GCA_902803745.1 uncultured Lachnospiraceae bacterium | reverse complement strand
CGTATCTCATTAATCTCTTCCTCGGCTTTTAGCATATGAACCCTGCAAAGCGGTAATGACATACTGCCGTTCTCATCATTAACCTTAACGCTCAAATACACACCCGTTGGAAGCATACGGTAATTAGTTGTTATCCTTACTACATCGGTAATGCTGTCAATCTTGATAATAGCTCCGTTTTTGATAAATAGATAATGTCTGCCAAGCCTGAACTGGTCGTTCACAAAGGGCTGTGCCGAGGCAAAGTCGCTGAACATTCTCTGCTCGCCGTCTGCAGCAAGGTAGGTGTTGAGCCTTTTTGAGGCTCCTACTCGATATCTATACGCGAGCCAGCAAAGAAAAGTAAACACAGCACTTACTGAGATGCCTATGACCACAGCAGTCAAGAGCCTCTCTCCGAGAGCTACAAAGACAAGAGTTAGTATCAAACCCTCAAGAACAGTGACGACAACCGGGACTGCCCCCAGTTTAGGCGCACGCATTACTTTGCAGTAGCTATATAAGGTTTTTCTCATATTATTAAGCTGTTGCTCTCTCATTATTCCCGTAGCATAGGATTCGCGGTTCAATTGTGACATCGCGTTGATACCTCCTGTAATAGCGAATTGCGGTTTGTCAGCTTGGCTGGTGCTCGTTTACTTAAAAGAAAATCTCTACATCTTCATCCTGAACGTAAAGCTCTCTGATTTCTGGGGTTCTCCGATATGCTGCACGGAGCCGTCCGGCATCCGTTTTCTGGCCGGTTCCATGGCGCCTACTCCCAGCTCGTCATTTACTCCCCTGCGTACTATATCCTCAATCGAAACATCATCAAGCATCATGAAATCCGTATCATAGAAACAGTAGTCGATTATCCCGGAGAAATCTTCTATCCCACGGATCCTGGCTTCTGCTACCTCAGCAGCTTCCTCCTCGGACTCACCGAATTCTTCGACAAAATATTTCTCCATTGCTTTTTTAACCTCATCCCGATGCGGCATCGGGACTATCAGATCCCCTTCGTCGTCCATATTTACAACGTCCTGCATTTCATCTATGCAGGCTGCAAGGACATATTCTTCTACAAGGTTTGGGATATACTGATCCTCGGATATGATTATGAAGTAAAGCTCCTTCATGGTGTCGTATATCTCATTTCTGTCAAAGCCCTCCGGGAAAAAGTCATCCAAGCAGTCCTTAAGGGTCTCAATCTGGTTGGACAGCAGGGGCTTTCCGGCTTTCAGGTTATCTATGATCGTCAGATACTCTGTTGCATTATCCAGAGCTCGTACCATCTGCTCCTGTACGAATTTGTAGTAGATCTCGTTTATCTTCGGATCGTTTGTTACAACACCTTCGCAGTCATACATCTCAGTAATCCTTCTCTTCGGGATAATCCAAGCCATAGTTCAGCATATCGTTGTATCTGGCGTTGGCTTCTTCGCTCTTTTTCTTTTCTTTCCATGCGGCTATCTCGCTGCATATGGCGATCATTTCATCTACAGCGATCTCAGCTGTTTTTGGTTTCTCATTGTGTAAATAAGCTATCATCCTCCGTATGGCTTTGGGACTGCCGAGATTCTTTGCCATGGCATCGCCAAGCTCTCTGGGGAATCCAAGAAAGGTCACGGCATCAATAAGTTCGTCTCTTGTCCTGCTCCATTCTCTCTGATCCGGTGTCATTGTTTTTTTACACACTCTCTATCAATCAATTCTTTCAAAGCGTTGATATGTCGTACCGTCACGCTCTATGGTCTCATTCCACATCTCGGCAGGACGTACCCATACTCCGTGATCACCGTACAGCGCACGATATACTACCATTGGTTCTGGCTTCTTCATATGTCATATCCAGCTGTAATCTCCTCCTGTTATAGCAAGGCTGAGCAACGTGTCATATTTCTCCACGTCTTCACCCTCAACCATCTGAATGAGCTTTGCGTTTTCTTTAGCTTCGGGCATCTCATCATCCGGTCCGATCTCCATATCAGGTATCTCTCCGCAATATGGGCATACAAGTGCCGGAGCGATCCTGATATCAAGAAATCTCTCCCCGCATGCCCCACACTCATAATATCCTGCTCTTTCTGTTCCATCCGGTACGTAATACATTATCTCTTGTTCCTCAATGTTCTACTGTTGTCGAAAAGCAAGACCCCGGCACATAGTCCGGGGTCAATAACCCAGTGGGAATATCTTTGATACTATCGCGGTATTATAGCATAATGAGCAGGTTCATGCATAGTTGATCCACTGTACTG
>CADCRB010000016.1 GCA_902803745.1 uncultured Lachnospiraceae bacterium | reverse complement strand
CGTCTATTATTGAGGCCGGTTTCGATGAGGGATATGAAGAGGCTCCTTATCCCGATACTGCGGAGGCTGGACTCTTAACGGATTTTCTTCCCATAGAACCGGAGGAGGGAGTATTGGATTACTCTCCGTCTTTCAGTACTGTCTATAAGAAAAACGGGAAGATCATCGGATGCTTTCTGGTTTCCGAAGAGGACGGTACCTTTCTGGTAAACATGTTTCATCTTATGAGCAGAAATCTGGAAATATTAAAGACCATGGCGGTAAGAAGCCTTATGGCAATCTCCGAAAGCTCCGGGGAGACGGCGGAGCTTCGTTTTATGGCAGTGACAGATAAGGCCGAGGAGATATTCAGGAAGCTTTTTCCTTCAGAAAGCGATGCGGGCAGACTGACTCATTATGTTCTTACATTTGACCGGGAAGCTGACAACGGATAAGCCCGGCATATTTCATAACTTCGGAAAACAACACAGGATAAGGAGGGGTTGAGTATGCGCTCCGGCAATGAATTGAATATAAACATAGCAGACGGCAGACCGGCCGACCTGAAGAGCCTTCTGGCACTTACCAATAAGTATTATAATTTGGAGCCGGGTAAGACGCGTAATGCCCCGGTGATCGAAAAGAAGAAGGCTCCGGAAGCTCTTACATCACGGACTTCAGCAGTACAGAGAAGACTTAAGGCTCATATCGATACCGGTGATATCAGGACCGTCACAAAGATTTCCCCTTTCAGCCGTCCGGACAGCGCTTCATTTGAAAAGAAGAGAATGGGCTTTTGGGAAAAGATATCGGCAGTATTTTCTTCAAAAAAGAAGGATACGAGGAAGAGCTGAGAAAGCATGATAAGTCAGTAAAAGACAGCTATAATCTGGATTTGGATGCATTCCCTGATTCTGCTTCAGGTTCAGGGTCTGATGCTGCCTCAGGAATGGATTCGATCTCAGGCTCCGGTGTTGTCACAGGCCCTGATACAGTTGCAGGGTCTGTGACAGGATTTGTTCCGGCGCTCCGTCTTATTCTATGGGCGATGTCCCACCGAATCTCTTGCTTCGCCATCAACAAATAAAGATTTGACATGACAAGACATTACAATAAACAAGATTTCAAACGCCTGCGAGGATGAGAAAATACGTTCCATTTTAGGATAATTCATAATAATTCAACTATTTTGGCAAAGAAAAACCCCCGTAAACACACTGTTTACGGGGATTGTAGCCAAAGCAGGCGATGGGAATCGAACCCACGTTACTAGCTTGGAAGGCTGGTGTTCTACCATTGAACCACGCCTGCGCGAAACTTTCCTTATATTACAAGGCTTTATGTGCTTTGTCAAGTAATAATCTAAAAATCCTGATCTACGTAGTTATTTATTCCAAGCCCTTCAAGTCTGGCCACAGCTTTATCATAGTACTCTTTTGATATCTCACAACCGATAAAATCACGATTAAGGTTATAAGCTGCCACCGCCGTGCTTGCCGAACCCGCAAAGCAGTCAAGGACAAGGTCTCCTTCATTACTGTGTTTCTCTATTATTTCTTCCAGAAGCGCTACCGGCTTTTGTGTGGGATGAAACCGCCCCTTATCATGGCATATAGGGTAGCTGTATACACCATTATCATACTCTGAGTGAAATACAGGCTTTCCGCTCTTCACGCCAACAACTCCTATCTCGCGGGCATTAGTCAGATAATAGTTCTTGCTGTTAAGAGGTACAGGATTCGTCTTGATCCATTCAATGAACCTGATTTGCTTAAACTTTGCAGCCTCAAAGTAATCCTTAAGGATCGTAATCTTCCAAAGGTCATAGAAGCAGACAAGAGACCCTCCCTTTTGCAACACCCTGTATAATTCCTTTATTACACTACCAAGTCCAATAAACCCTGCATCCCATTCCCCGAAATCCATTGATACACGGAATCTGTCCGTATTCTTCCCCGTAGGCTCACCTGATGCAAAGTTAGTATCCCTCGACACCTCATAAGGTGGGTCCGTCAGCACAAGAGCTACCGACTCCGACTTTATTCCCTTCAGATAGTCAAAACAGTTCTCATTTCTCAAAGATATGCGACACATACATAGTCTATGGCAGCCTTGCTCATCTCCTTGCGGTAATAATCCATGGTGCAGGCTGATTCTCAAATACATTTTTAGATGTAAGCCTCGATACCGCAATCTGTATGATATTCACATCCATGATATCATATCTGGCCAGTATATCCCGGATAGAAGCCGCCGCCTTAAAATCCAGAGTATATATGACAAATTCCATATTCGGATTAAGAGAAGTAAGATATGAAAGCTCCTGCTCCAGGCTCGCCGAAACTACCAACATGGTGGTATCCGGCACAGGCAGTTCGTCCATGGTATCAGGACCTACATGATCGACTATGATCACATTCTGCAGACCGAACTGATTCACGTTCTCTTCCATGGTCTCACGATCGCTTTCCTTATATTCCACAGCAATGACAGACCCCTCTCCGCTCATCATTGCCGCTTCCACGGCGATGGATTCTCCGGATATGACACAGAGATTCTTCTGCTCATCGATCTGCATCTTTGACAGCAGCACTGATCGTATCTCACTTCCGACGTACTTTACGGAGCCGGATGCAAACTTTTTGTTATCCATGCCAAATTTGACAGTACTACGGGCATTGGGATTCAGAACTATCATCCCGGCGGAAGCATTGATCCCGCGATCTATCATCGCGCTTACGGGATCTCGCTTTACCTCTCCCTGCGGCTCGGAGCCTTCATTATAGATCACTTCGCAGTCGCCCAGCCCCACTGTCCACATTTTATAAAAAATATCCTTATTGCCTGCCTCTGTAAAAACAAGGACAGTACGATGAGACTCCACCGTGGGTATCAGATTTTTGTTTTTTCTCGTAATATCGAGGATCTTTACATGCTCCAGATCGATATCCGTATTGTCTGAAAAGTACTGAAGCCACGAGATAATATGCTTATTCGTAAACAGTCTGTTTTCCATGATACGATCCTCCTCTATCCACACTTTATCAAAAGCTCTTCCCACTTCCGATCCACGTATTCCTGCGCAGCCTCAATGGTCCATTCATTCCCCGGCTTGAAGCAGTGTGCAAACCTGCCCTGAAGTCTCATGAAATCCTCTACCGGGAGTTTCTTTGCCGGCTCATAGGTCAGTCTGTATTCACCTTCTACTACCTCGTAGAGCGGCCAAACACAGGTATCTATTGCAGCCTTGCAGATTTCCGTCAGATTCTCCGCCGGATACTGCCAGCCTCTGGGACAGGGAGTCAGGACATTTACAAAGGTCGGGCCTTTGGTATAGATCGCGCGATGAGCCTTTTCATGAAAGTCCTTAAGATTACCAAACAACGTTGTCTGAGCCACATAAGGTGACCCATGAGATACCATGATCGCCGTCAGATCCTTCTGCTCCTGCTTTTTTCCGACAGAGTCTGTACCGGCCGGAGTGGTAGTAGCTGAAGCAAATCTGGGGGTTGCGGAGGATCTCTGGGTTCCGGTATTCATATAGGCGTTATTGTCATAGCAGAAATAAGTAAGATCATGTCCTCTCTCAAAAGCCCCTGAAAGAGACTGATATCCTATATCATATGTTCCCCCGTCTCCGCCGATCGCAAGAATCTTTACTTCGCCGTTTTCCGGTATACGTCCTTTCCTTTTCATGACCCGGTAAGCTGCCTCCACGCCGGATGCCGTGGCGGAAGCATTTTCAAATGCAGTATGGATATAGGAGTCCTCCCAGGCAGTAAATGGGTACTGAAACGAAGAGACCTCGAGGCATCCTGTTGCGTTACATATGACAGCCCTGTCTTTTTCATCTACTGCGCGCATCATTCCTCTACAGACTATGCCTGCCGCGCATCCTGCGCAGAGCCTGTGCCCGGGATGAAAACGCTCGGGCTTGCTCAATTCTTTTTTCAGATTATATGCCATTATTCATCCCTCTCTTTGACCAAGATGAGTATATACATCGCCAATGTCCTTGCCCTCTGCGATACCGGACAGTCTTTCAAATACGCTCTCGGCAGTATCGACTGTAAAGTCCCTTCCACCAAGGCCGTATACTATATCTATCATCTTCGGACGCTTATCCAGATTTATACAGGCAGACGCGGTCTCGGCAAACAAAGGTCCTCCACAGGAGGAAAAGCCCTCGCTCTTATCCATTACAGCTACCGCTTTGCAGCCTTTAAGTACATCAGCGATCTCATCTCCGGGGAACGGCCGGAAAACTCTTAGTTTGACTACCCCTGCCTTGATACCTCTGCTTCTAAGGTCATCCACGGCCGATTTCGCAGTCCCGGCACTGGATCCCATGATGACCATAGCGATCTTGGCATCCTCCATCCTGTAGGCCTCAAATAAGCCGTAATGTCTTCCGAATGTCTTTTCAAAATCAGATGCCACATCCAGAATGACCTTCTTAGCCCGTTTCATCGCCTCAGCCTGGGCAACTCTTGCCTCCATATAGTAGGCAGAAATGCCATAAGGTCCCGCCGCCAGAGGCTCATCGGGGTTCAGCAGATAGTGCTCAGGTTCATATCTTCCTGCAAATGCTTTAACAGCCTCATCCTCCTCCAGCTCTATATTTTCTATCGCATGGGAAGTGATAAAGCCATCTTCACAGACCATCAAAGGCAGCCTCACATCCGGATGCTCGGCTATCCTGTGAGCCATCAGATAATTATCATAAGCCTCCTGATTATTCTCTCCGTACAGCTGAATAAAACCCGAATCCCGTTCCGCCATGGAATCCGAATAATCGTGGTTTATATTAATTGGTCCGGTAAGTGCCCTGCAGGAAACTGCTATCACCACCGGAAGTCTCATTGATGCCGCCACATAGAGCACTTCGTTCATATATGACAGACCGGCGGAGGATGTTGCTGTGATCGCCCTGCATCCTGCTGCCTCAGCTCCCAGACAGGCGGACAGAGCAGAATGTTCACTTTCCATACATACAAACTCTGTATCAACCCTGCCGTCTGCCACATATCCCGCATAGTACTGAGGGATCTCTGTGGAGGGTGTGATGGGAAACATGGCAAAAACATCCGGCTCAATCTGACGCATTGCCGTTGCAATTGCCTCATTCCCGGACAGACGTTCTCTGATACTCATTTATCCTGCTCCTTAAACTCTATAGCGTCGAAAGGACAAACCTTGATGCAAATGCCGCAGCCCTTGCAATGAT
>CADCRB010000015.1 GCA_902803745.1 uncultured Lachnospiraceae bacterium | reverse complement strand
TATGGGAAAACCGGACATCTTCATTGATGCGGAGAATGACTGGACAGTATATACTGATGATGACAGTCTGTCAGCCCAGTGGGAGGTTCAGATTGTCGTGACTGAGACAGGGTATGAGCTGATCTCATGGTAAATAATTGCGTATTTATGATAGTGGAGGAAAAATGAATATTCCTGAAAATTACAGGTCTGCGCTTGATATAAGGCAGACGCAGATCGCCATAAAGGAAGTTAAGGATCATTTTGAAAGATCTCTTGCAAAGCACCTTAATCTGACCAGGGTCTCAGCTCCTCTTTTCGTGACACCGGAATCCGGACTGAATGATAATCTGAACGGTGTAGAGCGTCCGGTAAGCTTTGAGCTCGGGGAAACCGGAACTACGGTTGAAATAGTGCAGTCTCTTGCCAAGTGGAAGAGAATGGCTCTTGGTAAGTATGGATTCGAGCCGGGCGAGGGGCTGTATACCGATATGACAGCTATCCGTCGTGATGAGGCAACGGATAATCTCCATTCAGTATATGTAGATCAGTGGGACTGGGAGAAGGTCATAGAAAAGAAGGACCGCACATTTGATACGCTTAAGGAAAATGCGGATTCGGTTTATGAAGCTATGAAGGAAACAGAGGCATATATTGCCTCGAAATATGATTATATTAAGGATCAGCTTCCTGACAGCTTAACATACATTACTACTCAGGAGCTTGAGGATATGTATCCGGAGCTTGATCCCAAGGGCAGGGAGAGAGAGGCAGTGAAAAGACATGGCGCTGTTTTTCTGTCTCAGATAGGTGATAAGCTGAAATCCGGCGAAAGGCATGACGGAAGGGCCCCGGACTATGATGACTGGACTCTGAACGGGGATATAATAGTTTATTATCCCGTCCTTGATATATCCTTTGAGGTTTCATCAATGGGTGTAAGGGTTGATGAGAATGCACTTATGAGACAGCTTGAGCTTTCGGGATGTGAGGATAGAAAGGAACTGGCCTTCCAGAAGGCTCTGCTTGAGGGCAGACTGCCTTATACGATAGGAGGAGGCATAGGCCAGTCGAGGATATGTATGTATTTTCTTCGCAAGGCACATATAGGAGAGGTACAGTCTTCGGTATGGCCGGAACAGATGCTCGAGGATGCCGGGAATATCGGACTTAGATTGCTTTAGGATTTTGCAGTAAAGGATAACAGATGTCACGAAGAAGAAAGAAATCATCGGCGGGGAAATGGATATTGATCGTTTTTCTGCTGCTTATTATAATGCTTTTGCTCATTGCTTACCTGATATTGTCAGGAAAGGGGAATTCAAATCCTGTAACGCAGGGGATACAGCGCGAGGTCACTAAGCAGGCTGTGGATAAGGTCATTACTGAGCAGAGCGGCGGAGAAGTGAGCCTGGGCGAGATCGAAAAACAGATGAGTGAGGATGATGCTGAGACTTTTAATGAGATAGTGGACAAGTATTCGGATTCGGGGCTTGTTTCAGAGGCGATCAGCGTTTATTCATCTAATGGCGGAGATCTGGGCGCTACCGCAGATGAGCTTAAGGACAAGGTCAGTCCGGAGGATATCGAGGCGTTGCAGGAATTGTATTCAAAGTATGCACAGTAAGAGGAGTGCGTTCGGGAAGAAATGATGATCCTGCCAAACGGCATCAGGCTGCCGGAGTGAAATGAAGACAGTCAGGATATCGGTCAGAAATCTGGTTGAATTCATTCTCCGGAGCGGAGATATAGATGAGAGGCGCGGACAGGGCGGAGGCGTGGATGCCATGCTTGAGGGTGCTAAAATACACCGCGCCATACAGTCTGCCGCCGGCTCCGATTATACTGCCGAGGTATCTCTCCGTGAGGAGATCGCCCTGACCGGGGATCTGATGCTGGTTGTTGATGGCAGGGCTGACGGAGTTATAAATAACAAAGGGTATATTACGATCGACGAGATCAAAGGCATGCATTCTGACGTGCTGATGCTTGCCGAACCTTTGGAAGTACATCTCGCACAGGCGAAATGCTATGCTTATATCTGGGCTAAGCAGCATTCGCTGTCTGATATTTCTGTCAGGATGACCTATGTGAGCATCAAAGACAGGAAGATCAAGCTTTTCAATTCCGATCATACATATGAAGAGCTTAGGGAATGGTTCGATACTCTTATTGAGAGTTACAGACCCTGGGCAGAGCATATTGCCGGCTGGAGCGATCTTCGGGAGGAGTCGGCAAAGGCGCTTGAATTTCCTTACGAATACAGACCGGGTCAGAAGGATCTGGCTGCTGATGTATATAAAACGATCTATCATAAAAAGAAACTGTTTCTTGAAGCTCCTACTGGAACGGGCAAGACGCTGGCAGTGCTATATCCGTCAATAAAGGCTCTGGGCGAGGGGCTTGCGTCTTATATTTTCTATCTGACGGCAAAGAATATAGGCGCAAAGGCCTGTGCTGACGCTTTGGAGCTTATGCGGGAGAAGAGCGGTCTCAGGCTCAAGTCGGTTCATATCCTTGGTAAGGACAGAGCCTGTCTTAACCGTGTCACTCACTGCAATCCTGATGAATGTGCTTTTGCAAAGGGACATTTTGACCGGATAAACAGGGCTCTGTACGAGCTTTTGACAACAAATGACACATTTTCGAGGGAAGAGATCGAGAAGACCGCTTTAAGGTATGAAGTCTGCCCTTATGCTCTCGCAAGAGATCTTACGGAATTCTCCGACTGTATCATCTGTGATTATAATTATGTATTTGATCCTACTGTAGCCCTAAGGCAGTTTTTTGGCGAGGGAAAGAAAACCGGCGGTTATTTATTTCTTATTGATGAAGCCCATAATATGGTGGATCGGGCCAGAGAAATGTACAGCGCCGATCTGAGTCTTAGAAAGCTTGAGCGGGTCAGGACATTCATAAGGGGGATAGACAGAAGGCTTACATCATATCATAATGCGCTGATCGGGCAGATGGAGCTGCTTTTGGAGGAGCAGGAGCTGGCAGGAAGAGGATATGTGCTTACCGATGGCATCGGTGAGATCGGAGAAGCGGTAGCGAGGCTGGCCGGAAGATTTCTTGAGCTTATGCAGGAGCATGACAGCGATAGCGCCCATCCACCGGAAGGTCCAGGTATCAGCAGCGCGCAGCTTACCATAGCCGGAGCGGAAAGTGCCGGTGACAGCAGAGCTGGGCGCAAAGCTGACAGATTCAGTGATGAAGTGATAGATTTCTATTTTGATCTGCTTCATTTTACAGACGTATATGACAGGCTTGACAGGAGATACAGCATTTATACAGAAATGTCGGACAGCGGAGACCTGAGACTCAGACTGCTGTGCATTGATCCGTCTCATAATCTGGCAGAATATCTTTCTTACGGCAGGGCAACAGTCTTTTTCTCGGCGACCCTGCTGCCGGTTACTTATTACATGGATCTGCTCGCCGGCTGCAGGGATGATTACACGGTATATGCATCTTCCATATTTGACCCTGATAAACTAGGAGTGTTTATAGACACGGGTGTTACTTCAAGGTACTCTAGGCGGGGAGCTGATGAATATCGAAAAATAGCGATGCATATTAAAGAGGTTATTAGCTGCAGGCAGGGAAACTATCTGGTGTTTTTTCCGTCATATTCATTTCTCGAAAACGTCTGGTCGGAATATATCGGAATAGTTAATGATAGCGTGGGATATGATATCATATACGGAGGACAGGAGACCGGGAATGATAACGAGGACCGGGGTGGCGGCGTGCGTTATGATGGTAATGACCATGAGGATATAGCCTTGGAATGGCCGTATAACGGGAGATATATATGCCAGACAGCAGAGATGACGGAAAAGGAAAGGATGGATTTTCTTGCCGAATTCGGCGAGGACAGGTGCTGTGAAGAAGATAGAATGATCGAGGACGGGGAGAACCATCCCGGAGTGATCGGCTTCTGCGTGCTGGGCGGTCTTTTTGCCGAGGGGATCGATCTCACGGGAGAAAAGCTTATCGGAGCGATCATAGTGGGTACAGGTCTTCCTCAGATCAGTAATGAAAAAGATATCCTGAAACGGTATTTTGATGATAACGGTCGTGACGGCTATGATTATGCAATGAAGATACCTGGGATGAATAAGGTGCTTCAGGCAGCCGGAAGGGTTATCCGTACAGAAAACGATACTGGTGTTATAGCTCTTTTGGATGAAAGATTTGATAAGCCCGATCACAGGAGAATGTACCCCAGAGAGTGGAGCAGGATAATTAAAATAACGGGAGGAGAATTTAAACCGGTTTCGGATTTCTGGAATGGATCCGATAATTGAATAGCTGACGGTTTGTTAAACTATGATATTTATTGAGACCGACATACAAAAAAATACAGACGATATCCACGCTCTCACCAGATCATTTTATCCAGGTGAAGAGGTAAGAATAACAGTGCAAAAACCAGCTGGGAATGATATGGCTCATCCTGTTATAAAACCCGAAAACAGTGGAAAAGGTGGAAAACTTGTGTATAAATCATGCGAGGGTGCTATGTTTGAGATCGATGTTCCCTCTGATGAAAAAGATGAACTAAAGCGGACAGTCTACAGGGCGTTATCAAAACAGACCGGAAAGACTCTGCCATGGGGATCACTTACCGGGATCCGTCCTGTGAGACTTGTGCGACGCCGAGTGGAGACCGGAATGACTGATGATGAAATAGTGGCCGATATGAAAAAATGCTATTTTACGTCGGAGGAAAAGGTTCGTCTTTCTCTCGAGATTTTGAAAACTGAAAATAAACTTATAGAATCCCTGAATAATATCGAAGATTATCATAACGTCCGTGTGGATAATATTGAACCTGAAGAGGCTGATGAGCCGTTAAAGAACAGGCAATATAGTTTATATGTGGATGTTCCTTTCTGCCCATCAAGATGCCTGTATTGTTCTTTTACGAGTAATGCGGTGGGCAAGGACAGGTCTCTTGTTCATAGCTACCTTGATGTACTGGAACGTGAGATAAAAGAGAGTGCCGAACTTACCGGTGGGAGAATTCCCGATACGGTATATGTTGGAGGCGGTACGCCTACTGCTCTGGATACCCGGGAGCTCGAACGACTGCTGGGAGCGTTGAGCGCTGCTTTCGGAACGGATAAGAGTCTTGAGTTTACTGTGGAGGCAGGCCGTCCGGATTCTATCGACAGGAGTAAGCTTGAGGTCTTGAAGTCATACGGAGTCACAAGGATATCTGTAAATCCCCAGACAATGAATCAACAAACGCTTGATATTATTGGGCGGAGGCATACGGTCGATCAGGTAATAAAATCGTTTTATCTGGCCAGAAGCTGTGGTTTTGACAATATCAATATGGATATGATCATAGGTCTGAGTGGAGAAGGACTGGCTGAGGTTGAGCATACAGTTTCAGAGTTATGTAAACTCAAACCGGATTCTTTGACCATTCATTCTCTTGCTCTAAAGCGTGCTTCGGCAATGCGTGAAATGCTGGAGGACAGATATTCACTCACAGCCAGGGCTTATTATGATAATGCGGCCGCGGGTAAGGACGGCAGATTAATAAGTAATGACGCTGAACTGGCTGAAATGATGATGGAAGCTGCCTGCAAAGGAGCAAGAAGCATGGGTATGAGTCCATATTACCTGTACAGACAGAAGAATATGTCAGGTAATCTTGAGAACACAGGATTTGCAAGAGAAGGCAAGTATGGTCTGTATAATATTCTTATTAATGAAGAAATACAGGATATAGTTGCACTCGGTGCCGGAGCCATAAGCAAGAGGGTCAATGGGGAGGGCGATATCAGAAGATGTGCCAATAATAAGGAAGTCAGGGATTATATCAGAGAAATTGACAGAATAATGGAGAAGAAGAGGGCGTTGTGGTATAATGATTAGAATTTGAAACGCTGGTTTGGAGGCAGAAATACAACAGGATATGGAAATACTGTCTGGTGATAAGGTAATACTGAGCAAAGAGGAATATCTTCAGCTTGTGGCCAGCAATGAGAGGCTTCAGGATGCTGAGAGAAGAGCGAATGCCGCTAATAAGGCGAAGTCAGATTTCCTCTCTTCGATGTCTCATGAAATAAGGACTCCTATGAATACCGTGCTTGGGATGAATGAGCTGATACGTATGACGCTTGGTGATCCAGATCTGTCCATCGGCGAGAAGATAACGAAGGTGGTAGGATATACCGACGGGATACAGCACTCCGGAGAGATGCTCCTGTATGTTATTAATGATATCCTTGATATATCCAAGATAGAGTCGGGGAAGTTCGAGATTCGTCCGGCTCCTTATCATTTTAAAAAGCTTATGGAGGATATCATTCCCTTATTCAGGATAAACGCTGAGGGAAAGAATCTCTTCTTTTCGGCAGAGATAGATGAGGAGCTGCCGGGCTATCTTGAGGGAGATGAGGTGCGTATCCGGCAGATTATCACCAATATTGTGAATAATGCCGTAAAATACACTAAGGAGGGCTCCGTCATTATGACGGTAACCGGCAGGGAAAACGGCGATGAAGTCATTTATGATATTGCTGTTAAGGATACAGGCATAGGAATAAAAGCAGAAAACCTTAAGCATCTTTTTGATTCTTTTGAGAGGGTTGACAGCGCCGAAACACACTATATAGAAGGGACCGGACTGGGTCTTGCCATAGTCAAGAACCTCCTTGATCTCATGGGAGGATCAATAGAAGTAGAGAGCGAATACGGAAAGGGATCAGTCTTTACTGCGCATATCCCGCAGAAGGTGCTGGGGGCAGAGAAACTTCGGGAATACAGACCTGAAACGGGACCGATGCTGTCGAAAAGCAGTCATCATTTTTTCCGGAATGCAAAGGCTCTGGTCGTAGATGACAATATGACCAATCTTACTGTTGCAAGAAGTTTTCTGGAGCAGATGAAGGTTGAGGTTGACACGGTATCGTCAGGAAAGGGCAGCCTGGAATACATAGGTCGTAATAAATATGATATTATCTTTCTGGATCATATGATGCCGGAATTAAGCGGTGTTAAGGTCCTTAGAGAGATAAAACAGAAACCAGACAAATATCAGATTAATATTAATAC
>CADCRB010000014.1 GCA_902803745.1 uncultured Lachnospiraceae bacterium | reverse complement strand
CTGATAGAGGGTGATGCACTGATACTGGAGAGACTCGAGCTTGATCAGAATGAAAAAGAAACTCTGGAACATATAGTGCTGCAGATGGAGAAAGAGAGAGGCCTTGACAGGAGTGCTGCCATAGCCGATATGCGCTTTCAATATATCAAAAAGGTCTGCGACGCTTCTGTGACCAGACCCGTGGAGAGCAGGGAACATACAAGGAGCCAGAAGATAGACAGGATACTTTCCGGTAAGTTTACTGCAATTCCGTTTTTTATTCTTATTATGGGGCTGGTATTCTTTCTTACCTTTAATATTATCGGCGCCTTTTTTCAGGATCTTCTTGCAAACGGCATAGATATCCTGAAGGCGGCAGTGATGGATGCGCTTCTTGAGATGCAGGTGAGCAGTGTATTAAGAGGGTTGATCATTGACGGTATTTTCGAGGGAGTAGGGAGTGTATTGAGCTTTCTTCCTATTGTAGTAACACTTTTCTTTTTTCTATCCATTCTTGAGGACAGCGGCTATATAGCAAGGGTTGCTTTCTTTATGGATAAGATGCTGAGGAGGATAGGACTTTCGGGAAGGAGTATTGTGCCGATGCTGATAGGCTTCGGATGTACAGTTCCCGCCGTAATGTCCACAAGGACCCTTCCCAGTGAGAGGGACAGAAAGATGACGATTCTTCTCACGCCCTTTATGAGCTGCTCTGCAAAGGTGCCGATCTACGCATTCTTCGTCAGCGCCTTCTTTCCGGGAAGGGGAGGGCTGATAATGACAGGACTGTATTTTCTTGGGGTTGTAATGGCAGTACTTATCGCATTATTGTATAAGCGCACTCTTTTTAAGGGGGAGGCGGTGCCTTTCGTTATGGAGCTTCCGAATTACAGACTCCCTGCTCCGAAAAATGTATTACAGCTTCTCTGGGAAAAGGCAAAGGACTTTTTGCACAGGGCATTTTCGGTGATATTGCTTGCTACCATTGTGGTATGGTTTTTAAAGAGCTTTGATATCAGACTTAATTTTGTTGAGAATGAGGAGCAGAGCATAATGGCTCTTATAGCGGGAGCCGTTGTTCCTATTATGAAACCTGTGGGACTCGGGGACTGGAGAATATGTACATCTCTTATCTCCGGATTTATGGCAAAGGAGAGCGTGGTATCCATGCTGGAGATGCTTTTTGCAAAAGAGGGCGGGGCTGCTGCGGTACTGACACCGTCTGTAGCCGCATCGATCCTTGTATTCAGTCTTTTGTATACTCCCTGTGTGGCGGCAGTTAACTCTATAAGGTGCGAGCTTGGAAAAAGATGGGCTGCTTTTGTTATCGTGTGGCAGTTTGCTGTTGCCTGGGCGGTTTCCTTCGTTGTCTACAGGTTTTTTGTTTAGAAGGGATTATGGATAAATTTGAAAAACTTAAAGAGCTGATAGCATCATATGAAAGTGCGGCAGTGGCTTTCTCGGCAGGAGTGGATTCTACCTTCCTTCTCTATGCTGCCCGTGAAGCTCTCGGAGATAAGCTTGTTGCAGTTACAGCTTCCTCCTGCTTTTTCCCTGAAAGTGAGGCAGAGGAAGCTGAGATGATATGTGAAAAACTTAATGTCAGGCATATTATCCTCAAAGAGGATGTCCTGTCGGTAAAGGGCGTAAAGGAAAATCCTAAAGACAGATGCTATCTGTGCAAGAGAGAGCTTTTTAGCCATATAAAACGAACAGCCGAAGAAAATGGACTCAAAGAAGTAATTGAAGGTTCAAATACTGATGATACCGGGGATTACCGTCCGGGACTCAAAGCCTTGTCGGAGCTTGGCATTAAAAGTCCGCTCAGAGAGACTGGATTGGGGAAAGCGGAGATAAGGGAGATCTCCAAAAAGCTCGGGCTTAAGACATGGGATAAACCTTCCTATGCCTGTCTTGCAAGCCGTATCCCATACGGTGAAGAGATAACAGAAGAAAAGCTTTTTAGGATAGACAGGGCTGAGCAGTATCTCAGGGAATTGGGATTCAGACAGCTGAGAGTGAGGCTTTACGGAAGGATGGCAAGGATCGAGCTTGAGCCTTCAGATATTCAACGGGCATTAGATCTGACCTTAAGGGAAAAGATCACCGGGCGCTTCAGAGAACTGGGTTTTTCGCATACGGCGCTTGATCTTGAAGGATACCGGACCGGAAGCCTGAATGTCTGGTAAAGCACAGGCCTTCTTTACATTGCGGATCAATTATGTTTCAATTATCAGGGAGTTTTCGGACTATGGCCTTAATAAAACAGGTTTTAATATAGGAGGTTATCATTATGGATTTATTGAATTCGGTATTGCAAGTCTTATTGATCGTTGTGATCTGTCTGGCAGTAGTTTTTATCATTGCTGTCGTGCTCACCGTTCTGTATGAAAAAAGGAGAGCGGCAAAGGGAAAAAAACGCAAGGAAAATGCTATCTGGGAAGACAGAAAGAGGACCTTCTTCGGTATGCCATGGAGCTTTACCAAGTATTCGCTTGATAATCAGAGATTCTACCTTGAGAGAGGACTGTTCAGCACGAGATATGATGAGGTCAGACTTTACCGTATGACAGACGTGGTGCTTG
The DNA here is from genome assembly GCA_902803745.1 of uncultured Lachnospiraceae bacterium. Classification (GTDB taxonomy): domain Bacteria; phylum Bacillota; class Clostridia; order Lachnospirales; family Lachnospiraceae; genus NK4A144. The sequence continues at coordinate 781 of CADCRB010000014.1, read as the reverse complement.
TAAGGACTCTTATTCAAAAGATATTCGGGATAGGAACCCTTCGGATCGATTCTTCTGACAAGAGCCTTGGTGATTTCACCATAGTAAATATCAAGGACTCTGAGAAGGTAAAAGAGCTTTTCTCCCGAAAGATAGAAGAGCAGAGAAGGGCAAACAGGGTATATACGAGAGAGAGCATCGGTAATCCGGATGATACGGATCATGATGGCTATGGAGATGATGATTTTGATGATGACGGCAGGTAATGAACCTGCATCTGAAAGCGGATATTACAGATAATTCGGCAGGATGAAATATGACGAGAGATGAATTTCGAAAGCTGACCTCGGAAGGACTACTGCTGCTTGACGGAGCGACAGGGACAAATCTGCAGAAAAAGGGCCTCCCCGGAGGAGTATGCCCTGACCTCTGGGTGATGGAGCATCCTGATGTCATAATGAGTCTTCAGAGATCATATCTTGAATCGGGGAGCAGGATCCTTTATTCCCCGACTTTTTCCTGTAACAGGATAAAGCTCGAGGAATTCGGTCTTTATGACAGACTGAAGGAAATGAACTCGGCCCTCGTAGGCATTTCAAAGCAGGCCATACGGGAATTTATGCGTGATAATCCCGACAAACCTGAATGCTTTGTGGCGGGTGATATCTCCATGACAGGCGTTCAGCTTGAGCCTGTCGGTCCGATGAAGTTTGATGAGCTGGTGGATATATATAAGGAGCAGATTGACTCTCTTGCTTCGGGTGGTGCTGACCTTATTGTTGTAGAGACAATGACCAGCCTT
>CADCRB010000013.1 GCA_902803745.1 uncultured Lachnospiraceae bacterium | reverse complement strand
TGCATTGTCAAGATCAAGCTGATCCTTTACATATGTACCCTGAACAGTACCAACCTTGTAGTTATCGAATGTTGCATAGTAAGAAACAGCATCTGAATCCATGATCAGACGGTCATAAGCTATAACAGGGATTCCTGCTTCCTTAGCCATATCAAGAGCCTCACCAAGTGATGAACCCTCGATAGCAGCGATAACGAGAACGCTGCATCCGCCGGAAACCATGTTCTCAACCTGTGAAAGCTGAGTGGGAACGTCGTTGTTTGCATACTGAAGGTCAACCTCATAGCCGGCTGCCTCGAGTTCCTTCTTCATGTTGTCGCCGTCCTGATTCCATCTCTGGAGATCCTTGGTAGGCATGGAAACTCCAACCTTGCCGCCTGCTGCGGGAGCTGCTGCTTCTTCTGCAGGAGCTGCTTCCTCTGCTGCAGGAGCTGCCTCTTCTGCTGCTGCAGGAGCTGCTTCCTCTGCTGCAGGAGCTGCCTCTTCTGCTGTTGCTGCAGGAGCTGCTGCGTCAGTAGCTGCTGCGCCGCCACAACCTGCGAGCAGAGCTGCTACCATTGTCATTGAAAGAATAGCACTGAGTAACTTTTTCTTCATGTCGTTTTCCTCCCATGTAGATTTGATATTATGCGTCCTGATGCTATTTTCAGGACACAAAAGCTTTGTACGAATAAAATGCTATCATACAATCAGACCTAAAAAAACAGGAAAAAATTGCTGAGAAATGCTTGTCGCCATGAAAAAGTAGCACAAAATTGTTCAGGCACTTCAATTTTGTGCTACTGTCTGGATTCGTATCGAAGTATGATCGAGAAACAATATGTGCCGCAATTTAATAAAAATGTTTCCGGAATCATCTTTCCTTAAGATACACGTCTTCACGAAGATGAAAGCCGCTGTCGATTATAACGCTGTCGATATTGTCTTTTGTGACCATCACCGGAGCTATGCTCACGTATGGGATCTCGTAGCTGCCGTTTTGCAGCTGGCTTATCCCCGCCACACTGTTGCCCTTCGCCAATGATACCGCAGACTCTGCGGCTTTTTTGGCCAGCTGCTCTATACTTTTATATACAGTCATGGTCTGAGTACCCTCCACTATACGCTGACACGCATCCAGATCTGCATCCTGTCCCACTATCGGAATTTTTCCCGCCCTTCTTTTTTCCGAATAATACTTTACTGCCTGTCCGGCCAGCGAATCGTTTCCACACATTACCGCATCCGCTTTATCAGCTTTGTCCGGATTATCCGAAAGATAATTAAAAGCCTCCTCTCCCTTCCATTCAGAAGCATAATAGGTGTCGAAAACGTCGATACGATGCCCCCGTATCTCTTCGTCAAAGCCCTTATTCACCAGAAGGACGTTATTATCCTTGGATGGTCCGTTAATCTTAATGACCTTTCCTCCGGAAGGGAGCTTATCGATTATCGCATCAGCCATATATCTCCCTACCGCTTCATTATCAAAGGAAATATAAAGATCCAATGGTGTATCCGTTACCAGACGATCATAGGCTATGACTTTGATACCGGCATTCCTAGCCTCCTGAACCTCCTTCTTTAGTGCTGAACTGTCTACAGCTATTAGGACGATAACATCCATTTGCTTTTCAATCAGATATTTCATCTGCGACTTCTGTTTTTCCACATCTCCGTTTGCATTTTGCACATTGACTGTGGCGCCGAGGTCTCTTGCTCTTGACACAAAAATATCCCTGTCACGTTCCCAGCGCTCAATAAGAAAACTGTCAAAGGCTATACCAATCTGAACACTCTCGTCCGATTTCTCTTCATTTTCAGGTTCTCCCTTTTCTTCTGTAGTTCCTCCACAGGCACACAGTAATGAAAGGCACAGGAGAAGTGTCATAACTATTTTCTTATTCATATCCGTTTCCTGCCCTATACTCCGTAGGGGTTTTTCCTTCCGACTTCTTAAATATTCTTGAAAAATAATTTGGATCAGAGTATCCTACCTGAGCACAAATGTCTTTTATGGATACCGAAGGGTCCTTCATAAGAGTCTTTGCTCTTTCAATCCTGAGCCTTGTCAGATATTCAAGGAAAGTCTCTCCTGTCTCCTCCTTAAACAGCCGTGTAAAATAATACGGACTTACATCTACTTTCCCCGAGACCTCATCCAAAGATATATCCTTTGAATAATTATCCGCGATATAACGTTTTGCGTCCTCGATGAGGCCTCCCAGCTTTTCCTCCTTTTTCACGGTAATGTTCCGTGATGCCTCAATCATCTTCCCCGTAAACCAATTCTCAAGTTCGTCAAAATCCTTACATCCCGTCACTGTGGGAAGATAGTCGGAACGGTGAAGAAAGCGGTACGTCATACCCCCCGATTCATAGGACAGGTGTTCAGCCCAAAGGACAAATTCAAGACATTTAAGCTTGGCATCTGTCAGTGCATCGGGATGAGCTTCTTTCATCCACGAGAAAAATCTGGATGAATATTCTCCTGTCGAGCCTACATCTCCCTCTCCTACCGCTGCGAAAAGCCTCTTTTCAAGATCTGCCGGGTAATCCGGTTCATAATCACATCCCACAGACAGATCGCTCGCATGCGCTACCCCGGATTTCGAAACATGTAACGCCCCAAGAGCATCTTTATACGAATCCGCGGCTGCCTCCACCGGCTGAACAAGTCCTATGCCTATGCGCGCACTGATCCCGGTTTTTTCCAAAAGCTCCTTAAGGAGCTCTTCGGATCTGCCTATTATCCTTACCCTTTCATCATACTCCATTCTCCCATTCTTCTGCGGAAAGAAACAGATTATCTTATTGGAAAGCAGCGGTCCGGTCACGCAGCCAAGTCTGCCTTTTATCATATCTCTTATCCTTGTATACTCCGACTGTACTCTTATCCCTGATCCCACTGGATTCTCATCGTCGGACTCGGCATCGATGACGGACAATACCATCATATATCCGTAATCTTCATCAATACTGAGAAGATTTTTGTAATTATCCGTAACCTCTTTACTTTCCTGGAATAGTATCGAATATATGAATCCGCTTTCAATGACCGGAGTGACAGTTTCGATCTTCTCACGGATACTTAGCTCCTGTCTGCGCTTTTCTTTAGCCGAGTCTATCTGCTTCATCGCTCTTCCAAGCACATCAGTTATCATTTCCTTGCTGAAAGGTTTGTTTAGATAATCAAGAGCGCCAAGGTTTATAGCCTCCTTGGCATAATCAAACTTGTCATATGCGCTTAGTATTATGAAGATAGTAGATGAGTTTGTCCTTCGTATCTCCTTCATTGCCTCTATTCCATTTATTCCGGGCATCTGAATATCCATAAAAGCTATATCCGGTCTGAACGTTTCCGACAGCTCGATCACTGCTCTTCCGGTTTTTGCTATTTCTGTCTCACAAAGCCCCGGAAACTCCTTTTCTATAATAAATCTGATGGAATCTGTGACGATACCCTCGTCATCGGCAAGCATTATCCTGTACATACCTCATCACTCCTCCGGTTCATTTACCGGGATAAGTATATCCACAATTGTGCCTTTATCCTTACCCTCACTAAACATATGCATAACCTCTTCCCTGTCGTAAAACAGCCTGAGTCTCGACATAACGTTCACTAATCCTACTCCGTTCGAATCCTTCATGATCGGATTGTCTCCGGCATTTCCCGCCATCACTTCCCTTATCCGGTCCGCACTCATTCCTACACCGTTGTCCTCAACTCTGACACGGATCAGCTCCGGAAGTCTTTCTACCTTCAGTATTATGTGTTTTTCTCTGTCAATATCTCTTATGCCGTAATTTACAGCATTCTCAACTATGGGCTGAAGGATCATGCCCGGCACAGCAACACTGAGGCAGTCCTTATCCAGTTCCTTATCAAAATGTATGTCACCCGAAAAACGTACATTCAATATATGGATATAGTTATCGACCAGCGCTATTTCCTGTTCAAGAGTGGTCTCCTTATCTTCCCCTTTGATCTTATACCGGAAAAAGGCCGCCACATTTTGCAGATAATCCGATGTCCTGTCAGCATCTTCAAGCATCGCAAGCTGTGCGCCGGCATTCAGGGTATTAAACAGAAAATGGGGATTTATCTGTGCCTGCAGATATTTAAGCTCCGCATCTTTTAAATGGGTCTCCATTACTATTTCTCTCTGACGCACGGGATCCATTATATTTTTTGTCATTACAGAGGTCAGCAGTATATTTACAAATGCTACTACCACGATGACTGACATGGTAACTGCAGCCAATGATCTTAATGATGCCCTCAGAGCTGAATACTTCTCCGAATTTCTCCTGAATTGTTCGTTATTGAGATTGTATATATAGGAATTAATATATTCGTATATCTTTTCCGACCTCTCGTATCCGTTATTGTATTTTTCTACAACCCTTCCACGTTTTGCCTGTATCGTCTCGTCTGCCACGGAAAGATACGTATCAGACAGACCCTCTATGTCCTGAAGTATAGCTTCTGTATCCCTGCCCTGTCCTTTCAGGGAGAGCTCCGACAGATAATCTCTGTATTGCTGGCATGCATCGAAATACTGCTCCATAGAATCAGTTGATTTGGTATTAAGATAGTCCGTCATACTGTTTCTGACCTGGTTAAGAGCATCGGACATCTCTCCTATGGTCACATTTGTAGAGTAGACCTGATTGATCACATCTATTGCGCGGCTTATGTAAAAAAACAAAACGATATTCACGGTAAGTATGATCATTGATGTTACCACCGTAAGTGTTATCATATTGGTCTGCACCGTTGATTTTTCTTTAGGGGATCCTTCAGATCTCGTCATCTTTATCCTCCCCGTTTTTTTCACTGAGATATTCGTCAATGTTGTCAGCAGTGATGACCCTGATATCCGCAGGAATGTATTCATTTACATATCCCGTTTCCTCATATTCCTTAAGAGCTTCTATACAGTATCTTCCCATCTGGCCCGTATCCATGGTTACCGTGGCAAATATTATGTTTTTTTCGATCGCAGAAAGGATGGTGCTGTTCTCGTAAAACCCGAATACGATAGTCTGTCCCACTCTGTTATAATCAACCAGCGCCTGACTTACGCAAGTAGTATAGATCTCGTTCAGGCAGATCATCACATCCGGGAGCTCATCATCCCTCATTATCAGCGCGCTGATACTCTCATCTGCTCCAAAAGCAGAAGTATCCGGCACAGCCATTGTCTCAAGCTTGAAGCTCCCAGTAGCATCAGATCGCTCTATTGTTTCCCTTATACCCTGAAAGATGATGTTCTGACTGGAGTCCTCAGCATCGGGACTCATCAGCACCAATACCGTTTTCTTCTCGTCTGTCGCGCTCTTAAGCAGCTCTTTCCCGTAGTTTACCCCGAGATCATAGTAACCGAAGCCCACATAGGATTTCCTCGCCGATGAAGTATTGTCACTTCCTACTGTTATAACCGGAATCCCTTTCTCATCAGCCCGGCCGATAAGCTCGCCCATGGCTTCACTTTCCCCGGCATTTATGATGATACCATCAACACCTGCATCAATAGAAAGCTCCATAAGCTCAAATTTATCGCGCGAAAAGGCATGGTTTCCTCCCATATTCTCCAGATAATCCCCGTTTTTTTCTGCTTCTTCCCGTGCACCTTCGTAGATAGAGCCATAAAAGCCTTCCTGTCCGGTTTCACAGATGAAGGCATAGTGCTTTCCGGTAATGCCTTCGTTCTCACCCTCTTCCAATATCCTAAACATACTGTTTCCGAAATAAATCACGCATCCTATAATGACCAAAGTCACAACGGACATGAACGCTATGATCAAAAAAGCCAGTTTTTTATAACTGAATTCCTTCACAAATTTCTCCTCTGGAAATGATCATTCAAATCTGTAAACCAGCCACGACATCACTACCATTGCCGCGGTTTCTGTTCGAAGTATCCTTCTTCCCAATGTCAGGGGTATGACTCCCGCCTCTTTTGCTTCTGATATCTCCTCTTCTGAAAACCCGCCTTCCGGACCTATAAATACTGCCACGCGACTGTTGATACCAAGCGATTCCAATATCTCTTTTGTAATCTTAAAATCCTCTGCCAGTTCATATGGGATAATCCTGGTATCACATGCTTTCGCATATGAAAGGGCGCTTCTGAAGTCCATGATTTCTCTGACTTCTGGAATGATATGCCTTGCACTCTGCTTGGCAGCTGACTCCGATATAGCATTCCATCGTACGGTCTTTGATAAAGCCTTTTTTCCTTCAAGCTTTACGACACATCTTTTTGACGCAACCGGGATTATCTCGTCTACACCTAGCTCTACAGCTTTTTGTATGATAAAATCCATCTTGTCTGCCTTTGGAAGACACTGAAAAAGGCTGACTCTTATCGGAAGCTCTGTATCTGCCTCTTTAATAAAGTCGAGCCGGCAATGTACAGCCGCCTCGGTAAAGTCTTCTATATGGCATCTGTATTCCTTTTCCGACATTCCGTCAGACACTGAAATTACTTCTCCCGTTCTCATTCTAAGAACGTTTTTTATATGATTGTAATCATCCCCCCGCAGGAAAATGTCATGTCCCGTTATATCGGATGGGTCAGCAAAAAAATGATACATATTATTTCCTTACAAACCTTCTGAGATCCGGTATGATCTCCCTCAATACTTCCGCAGCATATATTATCTCCTCCTCTGTAGTACGCGGGGAAAGAGATATCCTAATGGTGGAATCAAACTGCCAGTTATCTGCCCCTATACCTTTTAAAGTGGAAGATGCCTGGGGTTTCCTTGAAGAGCAGGCGCTTCCGGCGGAAACAAATATTCCTTTTTCCTCTAATGCATGCAACAGCACCTCTGCACGTATATCTTTTACGGAAAGAGAAATGATATAAGGCACGTCTCCTCCATTCACTCTGATATTTGCTATCTCTGATATACTGTTCAAAAGCAGACCCCTCAGTTTGTTCATGTGAGTATATGCCCCTAGTATATCCTCATAGCACTTTAATGCAGCCAATGCAAAGCCTGCCACTCCCGGAACGTTCTCCGTACCTGAGCGGTAACCCCACTGATGTCCTCCTCCATGGATCATAGGAAAGAGTCTCACTCTCTCCGACTTATATAGCAGACCGACTCCCTTAGGTCCATGAATCTTGTGAGAAGAGGCCGACAAAAGGTCTATGTGATTATCCTTCGGCACAAGGTTTATCTTTCCAAATCCCTGTACATCATCCACATGAAACAGACACTCCGGCTGCCTGTCATGTATCAATTTCCCGATCTCGGATAAAGGCTCCTCAGCACCGATCTCATTATTTACATGCATTACAGAGACTATCAGAGTCTTCTCATCCAGGAGCTCAGACAGCTGCTCCATATCTATATGACCCGCCCCGTTCACGTCGAGATAATCAACCTTAGCTCCAATCGAAGCAAGATAGTCGACCGTCTTCAAAACTGCCGGATGCTCGATCTTTGTCGTGATAATATGATTTCCCCGTCGGTTGTTTGCAAGATACGTACCAATTAAAGCAAAATTATCAGACTCAGTACCTCCTGAGGTAAATATCAGCTCGCTTTCATTACATTTAAGTATCTTACCAAAGGTATCACGGGCTTCCCTGATATATCTCTCCGCGTAAAACCCTTTTCTATGAAGGCTGGCCGGATTACCGTAATCTTCTTTCATGACCCTTGTCATAAGCTCTATGACATCATCATCTGTTTTTGTTGTGGCTGAATTATCAAGATAACATTCCATTATCAGTTTCCTTCAAAAATTACAACTCCGTCTTTCCTCTTTATTATTCCTTTATCTATTTCTCCTGCGCAGATATCTCTTCTGTCATCATATACTTTAATATACTCCCTTGTATACCCGGTATGCCATATACTTCCCTCCAGGTTTTCTGTATCCTCAAACAGAACCTCGACTCTGCATTCCCCTGAAATATATCTGTCCTCAAAGCTTTTCTTTTTTTCAGCATTGATATCCATAAGTTGAACCGATCGTTCATGCTTTATTTTTTCAGATATCTGTCCTTCCATTTTATCGGCAGCCGTTCCTTTTCGACGTGAATACTTAAATATATGTGTCTCATAGAAATCAATATGACGGACGAAATCCACAGTTTCCAAGAATTCTTCATCTGTTTCTCCCGGAAATCCGGTGATAATGTCAGTTGTTATGGCCGGATCATCAAAATATTTCCTAAGTATTTCAACTGCCCGGATATAATCTTCAGTCGTATAGTGCCGGTTCATCCTCTTCAATACTGTATTCGAACCTGACTGCAGGCTCAGATGAAAATGAGGACAGATCTGTTTTATATCACAAAGAGTTTTCACAAATTCTTCTGTTATCACCCTGGGTTCAAGAGAACTGAGCCTTATGCGCATCACTCCTTCGATTTCCGACAAAGTTTGTATAAGAAGAGGCAGATCTTCCCTGTCATCAGGTCTGTCTTTTCCGTATGATGAAATATGGATCCCGGAAAGTACAAATTCCTTATAGCCGTCATTTACACAGCGTTTTACCTCTTCTCTGACTTCATTCACCTTTCTGGATCTTATCCGTCCTCTCGCATAAGGGACAATACAGTACGTACAGAACTGGTTGCAGCCATCCTGTACTTTGATAAAACATCTTGTATGTATTGA
>CADCRB010000012.1 GCA_902803745.1 uncultured Lachnospiraceae bacterium | reverse complement strand
GATGATCGCTGCAGCAAGGATGATCCAGAACAAAGGCGAATCGGTAACCTGAAAGTCCACTTTATAGTACAGCCTGTATTCTGCCGTGTCCTGCTCGTCCACGGAGATCATAACCAGGCCGAAGGTCTGCTCCTCATTTGGGGGAATGACCGAAGTCTTTGGATCGGGATTAACTATAAGCGTATGTTCATCACCTGCATAGTCGCCGTTCCAGGAGCTGTCTATCATAAAGCCCTCTGCAAAGTCTATCTCCGCCTGCCACTCATGCACATCTCCGGTCCCGGAATTAGTGATAACAAAATCATATTCCATTCCCTTGTCAAATCCGGCAGTGCTGGTCTCCGTCCACTCCTTTGACCTTTCTGCGCTGATGACAAGCTCACCCTTATCTGCTCCGGCAAATGAACCCCTAGTCACATAGGTCCGCCCGCTCATATTTCTGTAGTAGATGAATATCCCGAGTATCACAAGGATATACGAAAGAAATAAGACCGTATAGATCCTTCTTTTCTTATATATGTTTTTTGAGAACCAGCCCTTATCCTTCATTTTCCTTTGCGACCAAATTCATAGCGCCGTATATCTCGCGGAGCTTGGGCTTTTCTATCTTGCCGGTGGCATTTCTTGGCACATCAGCAAATATGATCTTTTTCGGTCTCTTATACTTCGGAAGCTTCCTGCAGAACTCCTGTACCTCCTCTTCCGTACAGGTATATCCCTTCTTGATCTCAATGATAGCTGCCGAGATCTCACCGAGTCTCTTATCCGCAAGACCGATCACGGCCACATCATCCACAGGATCGAACCCGTGCAGGAAATCCTCGATCTGCACGGGATATATGTTTTCTCCGCCTGAAATAATGACATCCTTCTTCCTGTCCACCAGATAATAAAAACCTTCCTCATCCTGCTTTGCCATATCACCTGTATACAGCCAGCCGTCACTGTCCATTACTTCATTCGTTGCTTTCTCGTCATGGTAATAACAGACCATTACCCCCGGACCTTTTACTGCAAGCTCGCCTACTTCGCCAGGCTTCACATCATTTCTCTGCTCATCCACTATCCGGCATTCCCATCCGTAGCCGGGTATCCCGATAGCTCCCACGTGATCTATATTTTCAACCCCCAGATGCACACAACCGGGACCTATGGACTCCGACAGGCCATAGTTGGTATCGTACTGATGCTCAGGGAAGTATTCACGCCAATGCCTGATAAGCGATCTGGGTACGGGCTGAGCCCCGATATGCATCAGTCTCCATTGTGAAAGCTCATAGTCGTCCTGCTTTATCTCACCGTTGTCCAGAGCATCCAGGATGTCCTGCGCCCATGGAACAAGAAGCCATACTATAGTGCACTTCTCTCTTGATACTGCATCCAGCACGAACTCGGGTTTAGTGCCCTTTAAGAGGACTGCCTTACTGCAGGAGATCAGTGAACCGAACCAGTGCATCTTTGCACCCGTATGATAAAGCGGCGGGATGCATAGAAATACATCATCCTTTTTCTGTCCATGGTGCTTCTGCTCCACTATGGCTGAGTGGGTCAATGCTCTGTGTTTATGAAGGATCGCTTTAGGAAATCCGGTAGTGCCGCTGGAAAAATAAATAGCAGCATAATCTTCATCTGTCAGAGTAATATCCGGGGCAACCGAGGAACAGTCCGCCGTCATCGTATTGTAGCTTTCAGCAAAGGTAGGGCAGTTCTCTCCCACATAGAACAAAAGCCTGTGCTCCGATATCCTGTCAGCTATCTCCTCCACCCTTCCTATAAACTCAGGTCCGAAGACAAGGATATCGATCTCCGCAAGGTTCACACAGTACTCTATCTCATCCGACGCATATCTGAAATTCAGGGGAACAGCCAGGGCTCCGGTCTTCAGCACACCAAAGTAAATCGGAAGCCACTCCAGACAGTTCATAAGCAGAATACCGACCTTATCGCCCTTCTGTATACCGCGGCTCAAAAGCAGATTTGCGAAGCGGTTCGCCTTCTCATCAAAAATCCTCCAGGTTATCTCACGCCTGTAAGGCTCGTCGGGCTCCGGCTGGATCAGGTCATATTCCTTCCAGGTCATCCGCCTTGCGTCTTTTATCGTAGGATTCAGCTCTATCAAAGCCACTTCATCCCCATGTTCTTTTGCATTTTTGACAAGAAGTTCTGTAATTGGCATTGTTTCTCTCTCTTTCCTATCCGTATTAAAAAAATGTAACGAATTATTATATCACATTATCAAAGCACCTAGTACAACCGTTCTTAAAGAACTCCAGGACAATGATGTAAGCCCGGCAGAGAAAAGACGGAGGTGACAGTCTCCAAAAATACGCTGATTGAATCAGGCTCAGCCGGTAATAAAGTTCCTTAAAAGCATTCTTCTATTTATAACCTTCCTGTCACTCTCCTTGAATTCAAATGCATATTTGTCATAAGCATTTATCAGGATCGTCCCCGAAGGATGAACCATCTCTCTCTTGAATCTGCTGAGATATGAAGCATGCACATGACCATGGAGCAGGTAGACCGGACGAAGGGCATATAAAAGGCGGCTAAGGGATGCAAATCCTCTGTGAGGCAAATCCACCATATCTCCATAGCCCTTTACAGGAGCATGTGTCACGACAATGTCCACACCCCTATGCTTTATCATATCGGGAATTAATCTCCTGATCCGGCGTCCCATCGCTCTTTCGGTATACATATAGGGACCGTTTTTGTATTTCATGGAACCTCCGAGTCCCATGATCCTGACTCCGTTATGAGTGTATATCTTTCCGTCTATATTCTCGCAGCCCTCAGGCGGACGCTCCTGATATGCACTGTCGTGATTGCCCGGCACATAAAGCACCGGACAGGAAGCCATAGTAACCAGAAACTCCAGATAATTAGCATTCAGATCACCGCAGGATATAATGAGATCCACGTTCTCCAGCTTGTCCGGTGTATAATAATCCCATAACGCTTTTGACTCCTCATCTGCAATGGCCAGTATTCTCATAAGATATTGTCATTCATCCATTTAATAGATGCGATCTTTGCAGCAG
>CADCRB010000011.1 GCA_902803745.1 uncultured Lachnospiraceae bacterium | reverse complement strand
TGACGCTTACCGCATACAGGTGCATGGAATGAAGAGCGCTGCTGCCACTATAGGTATTGTTCCTCTTGCCGGAATGGCAAAGATCCTGGAATTTGCCGCCAGAGACAAGGATATGGATATCATAGCTTCAATGCATGATACTTTTATCAGGGAGTGGCGTTCATATGGAGACAAGCTTGGCGGTGTATTCGGCATAGAAGGGCCAGCAGGCAGCTGTGATGATCACGGCATGGATATCGATGCGGGGAAAGAGACTGCTGATGCAGATATGCTTCGGGCAATGATGGAGATGCTTAAAAATGCTCTTGAGGACTTTGATGTTGATGCCGCAGATGGTATTATAGATAAAATAAGATCGTACAGCTATGAGCAGGAGATCGGGGCGCTCATACCGGAGCTTTCGGCGGCGGTGAAGGACCTGGATCAGGATGAAGCAGAGCGTGTAATGAATGAGATAGAAGGATTGATTGACTGAAGGGCTGCGCACCGCAGATATAAGGAGCAAAGAAATATATGAAAAAGATTCTTATGATAGGCAAGATGAACGATCTGACAAAGGATATCAATGATTTCCTTGGCAGATATTTCAGGATGCAGCTTGCTCACGAAAACCCCCAGACGGCGCTTGGAATGGTGAAGGTCATTGAGCCGGATCTTATCATCATAAGCCTTGTGGGTCTTTATGATGTGAATACGGTCTTATTCGGCAGACTGCAGAAGGAGTTTCCTGACATCCCTGTGATCACTATAGGCACCGAGGGAGAGCAGAGGGATGTGCTTTCATTCTATAACGGAAGTCAGTTTGAGAATCTGATCCGTCCTATAGAGAATACCGATATCTTTACCGCTATATGCAAAAGGCTTAGCCTTAACGAGCAGAGTGTGCGTGAGGGAGCTATGGTGGCCGAGGATGGAAGGAAGAAGATCCTCGTGGTTGATGACAATGCTACTACACTGAGAAGCCTGAAGAGCATGCTCGAGGGCAGATATAATGTGATGCTCGCTAACTCAGGGATGAAGGCTATGACCTCCATAGGAAAGAACCGACCGGATGCTATCCTCCTTGATTATGAGATGCCTGTATGTGACGGAAGGCAGACTTTGGAGATGATTAGAGCCGACGAGGATCTGACGAAAATACCGGTCATATTTCTTACCGGAGTCAATGACCGCTCTCATATTCAGGCGGTACTGAAGCTAAAGCCTGCCGGCTACCTTTTGAAGCCTGCTGTCCCGGAGAAGCTTATAGCTGCCATAGAGGAGGCCACACAGCAGACAGAGGGATGACATTTAAGGGCGCTTTATTCTTAGACCCGATAAACGGAGAACTGCTAACAGACATATGCCCATAAGTAAAGGGAATATGATAGAAACTCCTATTCCCAGTCTCATATTTCCCCCGGATGCGGACATCACAGCTCCTGCAAATGAAGGACCGGCAGAGCATCCGAGATCCCCGGCCAGCGCCAGAAGCGCAAACATAATTGTTCCTCCGTTCTTTATGCCGGAAGAGGCAATGCTGAAGGTTCCGGGCCAGAATATCCCTACCGAAAACCCAGTCAGACCGCAGCCTAGCAGCGTGATCACTGGATCGCGGGTAAAAAGGATCACCATATATCCCAGGATACAAAGCATTACAGAAACTATCATAAATCTGGACAGATCGAGTCTGTGTCCCCGCAGGCCGTAGATCGTCCTGGAGATACCCATACACAATGCGAAAAGCATCGGCCCCAAAAGATCACCCAGCTGCTTTGATACTCCGAGACCGCTCTCTGCAAATGCAGATGCCCACTGACTTACCGCCTGTTCGGAGGCGCCTGCGCAAAGCATCATTATCAGCATCATCCAGAAGAATCTGTCAGTGAAGATAGTTCCGGGTGCAGTTTTTTCTTTATCCGCCTCACTTCCGGGACTTGCCAGGGGTACAAAGCAAAACAGGATAAAGTCGATCATGGGCACGATGCACCAAAGCACTGCAAGCATCCTCCAGTTTTCTATTCCTGCAAATCTGAAGAAAAGTGTGCTGAGGATCACTACGGCCATATGTCCCCAGCAGTAAAATGAATGAAGAAGGCTCATGGCGGCTTCCTTATTTTTTGTAGGACAGGCTTCTACTATGGGACTTACCAGCACTTCCTGCAGTCCTCCGCCTATCGCGTAGACAAATACGGCTGTCAGTATTCCGGTAAAGGGATCTTCAAAAAATCCCGGCAGAATGGTCAGCAGGATAAATCCGGCGATCACGCTGGCATTTGATATCAGCATAGATGCTCTGTAGCCGATCCTGTCTATCACAGGGGGGGACAGCAGATCCACAAGCAGCTGGATAAGAAAGTTTATCGTGATGAGCAATGTTATCTGACTAAGTGGAATATTGAATTCATGCTGCATCTGGACAAAAAGGAGAGGCAGGAAATTATTCACGATCGCCTGGACTACGTAGCCCATAAATGCAGCCTTGATCGTAAGTTCATAGCCGGATGCGGTTTGTTCAGTCATTTTTGATATCTCCCGAAATGCGTGCGGTCCATATGAATACTATGGTCAGGGAGATATTATAACATAAACTTGACAAAGTGAAGGATATCGGATATCATACTATCCGCACGTACAAATCTGTGCATTTTGGTTTTGCTGTTCATTGGGTGAGAGCACCTTGAGACTGCAGAGCTGAATAAATAAATGCGATAGTAGCTTAGCTGGTAAAGCGCCACCTTGCCAAGGTGGAGACCGCGGGTTCGAATCCCGTCTGTCGCTCTGAAAAGATGAGCATCCGCTCATCTTTTTTGTGCTGTGAAGAGGATTCAAACCCGCTCCACGGGTTCGGTCTCCGTTCCACTCCGGTCGGCGCTAAACCGAGGTCCACCGGACCTCGAGCGCCCCGTCTGTCGCTCTGAAAAGATGAGCATCCGCTCATCTTTTTTGTGCTGTGAATGCCGCCGGTATTGTTTACAACCTTCGTTATTGCGTTACGGCGGAAGCTGTGGGTTCCCTTCATCAGACCCCTCTGAATGCCTCTTAATCTGATGCAGAATAGTACATCGTGAGATTGCAGTAAGCGAGTGGTATTCAGGAGTCGCGCTTTTTCATTATAGCCAGATCCATATTTGGAAGAGATAAAGATGCCGTGGGTATATTCTGCTATA
>CADCRB010000010.1 GCA_902803745.1 uncultured Lachnospiraceae bacterium | reverse complement strand
GCGAGAAATCGGAATTTCGCGCAAGAACTCCGCGTTCCGCGGAGCACGCCCCTTGCTTCGCAAGGACCTGGTCAAATACGATTATTGATTTTCTGATGAAAATCAATAATCTATGAAATACAACTCATGGTGTGGTATCATAGCACCATGAGTTTTTTATTGTTCACTATAGCGATCATCCTTATCATAGCAGGACACATAGTAAAGTCCCTCCGGCAGAAACAGTTTTCTGATTTCTACGAAGATGTAAAACTCCCTGTGTTTAACGAAGCTCTCGCGGCTGGCTATATAGTAAATCTTGCCGTCCCCTTCAGGCTCGGTGACATCCTTCGCGCCATCCTCATCGGCAGGAAGATGAAAAACGGTTTTTCCTTTGCCTTTGCCACAGTAGTAGTTGACAGGATATTAGATGTCATAGTAGTAGGCTTCATCTATCTCGGACTGTATCTTATCAATCCCTCCGCATCCGATGATGCCGGACGCTCGGCCCTTTTTTACATGCTGCTGGCTCTTGCAGCCATAGCTATCATAGCCTTAGTCACATTTGCCAGGCGCACCGTGAAGAAAATGATAAAAGCCTTTGCGGGGATATTCAATGAAAAGATAGAGCTCACGCTCATGTTCTTCTTCTGGTCAATGATCACTGCTGTCAGGGATATGGCAAAAAGGATGAGCAAAAGGAAGCTCGCGCTGCTTACCCTCATTATGTGGGGACTGTATACTTTATCCTACTATACGATTTCCCTTGCGATAAAGAGCATGGGAGGGGAAGCATCCCTTATGTATGTATTTTCCTATCTCTTTTCTAGCTCGAGCATTGATAAGGGAAATCTCACCAATGCCTATGTGGATGCAGTAATGGCAGCCTATCTTGCGATATCGGCAGTGATACTTTTTGTGACAGGCTTTACGGCGTCGAGGATACAGCAGAATAAAAGCAGCGATGACAACCCCGAGAAGACCATGATGCTTCTTCCGCAGGTACATGAGGCGGACAGAAGGAGCTTCCTTGAAAATTATTTCGAGGGTGACAGACATGCCTATGTACGCGGCTATCTGGAGGCCAACAGCGACATACAGATAATAAGTGACTATTCCGCAGGCTCCAATGCCACGACGCTCTTTGCTATAAAGGATGACCGTACTATTTTCAGGAAATATGTGGTGGGACAGGATGCCGACAAGCTTCATGACCAGGTCGAATGGATAGAAAGACACAGAGAAAAGCTGCCTCTGCCAGTGATACTTGAAGAGAAGCGGGAAGAAGGCATGACGCTTTATGATATGCCTGCCGTCGCAGGTGCATCGGGATTCTTTGAATACATTCATACCAATCCGGTAGAGAGATCGGCAGCGATAATCAGAAATGTCTTTGAAGATCTTAATAAAGGACTTTACGGAAATGCAGATACTAAGGCATCGCAGGATACCATAGAGAAATATATCGATGAGAAGATAATAAAGAATATAAAGATTATCGAGGATAATCACAGATGGTCGGAGCTTTTAAGGCAGGAAGAAGTAGTGATCAACGGCAGGCGGGTCAGAGGATTTCCCAGCTTGAAATCGGCCCTGAAAAAGGAAGAACTCAAAAAGATATTTGCCGCTGATACGATATCTGATATTCATGGTGATGTCACAGTGGAGAATATCATTACCATGCCGGCAGGAGATAATAACGGAAAGCCGTATTATCTTATTGATCCGAATACCGGAAATATACTGGACAGCAGATTTATAGATCATTCCAAGCTTCTTCAGTCGCTGCATGGCGGATATGAATTTCTTATGAGGACCGAAAGATGCAGCATCAGCGGGAACGAGATACGCTTCATGTCCGGCATATCGAGGGCTTACAGGGATCTGTACAGTGAATACAGGAAATATCTGAAGGAAAGCTTTGACGAGGCGCAGATAAAGTCCATATATTACCATGAGATAGCTGACTGGCTGAGACTCATGCCCTACAAGATCGAGCATGACGAGAGCAGGGCGGCGGTGTTTCTTGCAGGCATGCTCCTTGTAGCTGATGATATAATCAAAGAATAGTACATCAGACCCGGAAGATACAGCTCCGGGTCTCTTTTATTTCGCAGGAGCTTCGTAAGGAAGTATTCCGGTTTTGCAGGATCAGCCCACGGGCGGGCAGGGCATTTTACAGAGAATATGGCATATATGCTGCATAGGGATCGGCCGCGAATGCGGCGGGGGGGATTATTTACAGATAATATGGCATTTATGCTGCATAGGGATCGGCTCCACGGGCGGGCAGGACGCGAACAGGCAGATAAAATCCTTGCTATGTATACATGCGCATTATGTTGACTAATCCGCTTTGTTTTAGTATACTTTGCTGGTTATACACTGCGTTGACATAATGGACTGCTTCTGACAGTAATTGTTTTGAATATCGTTAAAGTTTAAGAATATAAAGGAGCAAAAAATTGTATAAATCCGGAAAGATCAAAAGAATGGCTGCATTTGGTACGGCATGCGTACTATCGGCAGTTTTTTTATTTGGATGCGGAGAGACCAAAGAAGAAGACGAGGCAACGGAGGAGCAGACGATCATAGACGTTTCGGTCCAGACTCCTGAGGTGAAGAATATATCGACAAGCGCGAACTTTTCGGCAACCGTTGTCGCTGAAAGTGAGGTAAAGGTCATACCGCTTGTAGGCGGAGAGGTGGTAGAGAAAAACTTCGAAGTCGGTGATCATGTAAATGCCGGTGATCTGCTCTTTAAGATAGATGACGAAGCCTACCAGATAGCGCTTAAGCAGGCAGAGGCTACGGTCACTACAGCGCAGGCAGGTCTTACAACGGCACAGGCAACTCTTAATCAGTCCGAGGCAAATGCTAATACTACAAGGGCGCAGGCCATTCAGAATGTCGG
Organism: uncultured Lachnospiraceae bacterium; assembly: GCA_902803745.1. Taxonomy (GTDB): domain Bacteria; phylum Bacillota; class Clostridia; order Lachnospirales; family Lachnospiraceae; genus NK4A144. Next base: position 4,176 of record CADCRB010000010.1, on the reverse strand, counting down.
CGAGATACCCTATAACGAGCAGAAGAAAAACTATGGAGTAGACAGCGCCTATGTAGATAAGAGAAAGTCTAACAATGCACTGAAGGATGCGGAGGACAACGTTGATCTCGCAAAGCACAATCTTAATGATTACAAGGATGCGAGGGATGCTGCAGAATCCGCAATGAAAACAGCAAAGGCAGCATATGAAGCGGCTCCGGAGGAACCTGCAGATGTGAAGGAAGAGCTGAAAGAGGCTTATGAGCTGGCTAAAAAGACATATGAAACAGCTGATTCCAAGGTTGACTCAGCCGAGAATGCTTATGACAGCGCAAAGAGGGCTGCTGACAATGCGGAAATGAGTTATGCGTTGAACGGAGAGGCTTACAGTCTCGCTCAAATGGAAAGGGATAATTACAATACTTATTCAAAGGCTACTACAATTTACGGAGCTTATGCATCGGCAGTAGGAGCCGACACGAGTGTCACAACCTCGAAGGCAGGCGTGACAAGCTCTGCGGCGAGCGTTAAATCTGCCAAGGCCGGTCTTGAAAGCGCTCAGCTGAATCTTGACCATACAAGCGTGGAAGCGCCGGTTTCCGGTACGATAACGGCAATTGACGTGTCTTTGCACAATATGGCGAGTACACAGTCGGCAGCTTATACGATACAGAGCGATGAGCCATGTAAGGTTGTATTCTATGTGGCGGAGGAAACTGCCCGCAACATACTTCCGGGAAGTGAGGCCATAGTCACGAAAAACGGAGTAGACTATGATGCAAAGATTACTTCCGTATACGATACCATTGACAACTCGACGGGACTGTTTAAGGTTGAGGCGAGCGTGACCGGACAGGGTTCTTCTGATCTCATAGCGGGCTCAAGTGTTTCGATAAAGACAATAACGAGACGGGCTGACAATGTCATCACCGTCCCCATAGATTCGGTCTATTATGAGGGGGATATGCCCTTTGTTTATGTTGAAGAGGCAGGAAAGGCTAAGAAGGTTTATGTGACTACGGGACTTTCTGATGACAGATCCATAGAGATAGCTGACGGTATCAAGGCAAGCGACAAAGTTGTTGTCACCTGGAACGGAAGCTTAAGAGACGGCTCCGAGCTTAACACTGCAGGTTCTTCAGGCGGGATGGAGCCGGTAAATACAACAGAAACTGAAGAAAGTATGGAATCGGCAGGTATTGACAGCTCAGCCGGTGCGGGAGATATCGAATGAAGAGCGCTGTAAAAGCATCAATAAACAGACCGGTTACCGTTTTGATGTGCATTATCGCACTGGGGGTTTTCTTTTTTACTGCCCTGACAAAGATCTCACTTCGTCTGCAACCGGATATGTCGATGCCAATGATGGTAGTCATTACTGCCTACCCCGGGGCATCGCCCGAGGAGGTTGACGAGCTCGTATCCGAGAAGATATGTAACGCCTGTGAATCTTTAAACGGTGTCAAGACCATAATGAGCGAGTCGAACGAGGGCATGTCCCAGGTTACGCTTCAGTATAATTACGGCACAAACATGGACAAGGCCTATAACGATCTGAAGGAGACCGTAGACCGGGAGAAGCCGTCGCTTCCGAATGATGCAAAATCATCAACTATTTACGAGTATGATACCAGCGCGTTTGATGACATGACGCTGTCCATCACAGGAACCTCGGATACCGTTGATGTCTTAAACGAGGTCAATAATAAAGTAGAGCCCGAGCTCAAGAAGATTGACACGCTGGCCCGCGTCGAAGTGACCGGAGGAGACGAGAAATACATCAGGATTCAGGTGATCCCCGAGTATATGAGTCAGTATGGACTCAGCCTGTCTGCGATAGCTAATGCCGTAGGGGCAACAAATTTCTCTACGCCGGCAGGTACCGCAGAATATGGTGATCAGGCGATGAACCTTTCTGCTGAGGTAAAGTATGACACCATACCCAAGCTTGAAATGGTTCCTATCACCACTTCCAAAGGGCAGACAATATATCTTAATGATATCGCACATATTTCGTATGCCGTATCCGACAAGACATCCCTTTCCAGATATCAGGGAATGAGTAATGTGAGTGTCGGTATCAAAAGACGTCAGACGGCTTCGCCCGTAGACCTTTCCCGTGATGTAAAGTATGAGATAGCAAGGATTGAAGAAAGATACCCTGATCTGAAAATAGAGATCGAGTATGATTCGGCAGATGAGATAATCGACGCGCTTAAGGGCGTAGGAAAGACCATGGTGGAAGCCATCCTTCTTGCCATGCTTATCATCTTTATTTTCTTTGGCGATATAAAGGGCTCCCTGATAGTGGGAAGCACAATGCCGATATCCCTTATGGCTGCCATTGTCTGTATGCAGTTTGCCGGGATCTCACTGAACGTCATCACAATGGCTGCACTTATTATCGCTATAGGAATGATGACTGACAACGCAGTGGTTGTCATTGAGATGTGTTTCAGGAAACATCAGGCCGGACTTTCCTTCAGGGATGCGGCATATGAAGGTACCGCTATAGTCATTAATGCCGTTATTGGCTCTACGATCACTACACTTGTCGTCTATATTCCCCTTACCATGATGCAGGGACTTATGGCGCAGATGTTCAAGCCGCTGGCTTTGACCATCATTTTTTCGCTTACGGCCTCTTTGATCTCAGCGATCCTGCTGATCCTGATATGCTTTGCGACATACAAGCCGGTAGAGCGGAAAGAGATCATTACCAACAGGATACTGAAATGGATATCAAAACGATACAGACGTGTACTAAGGTTTTCGCTGAAGTGGAAGAAGAGCGTATTTTGCGTAGCGGTCGCTCTGCTTGTACTGACCGTATATCTTGCTACATTTATTAAAACTGATCTCTATGGCGGAAGTGATGAAGGTATCATCAGTATATCCATCACATTCAGACCAAACCTGGATCTGGATGCCATGGACAAGGACGTGAGGAAAGTTGAAGAATTCGTCGCAAACAGCGGCGTCATAAAGAACTATAATACAAGCGTCTCGAGAACCAGTGCAAGTGCTACAGTAACTGCCCATAAGATCAAAGATCTGGACACTCCAACCCAGGAGATCGTGGATGATTGGAATGTCAAGTTTAAGGACTTCTCTCAAAGCTGCCAGGTAAAGGTATCGGCAGAGTCATCCGGAATGGAGGAAAGCGAAGACAGCAAGGAATATGATATCACGGCAAGTAATATAGATGATCTGAAGGAAGCTTCCAACCAGCTGACAAAGATCATGGAGGCGACAGAAGGAGTGCTCTATGTGTCGTCCACCTACAAGGATTCGGGCGCCAAGGCCATGGTCAGGATAGATCCGATTCTTGCATCTGCAAAGGGCTTTTCCGCCAAAGAGCTTGCAGGACTTGTTTACGCCAACATGTCAGGCACCAAGGCTGTGGATTTAACCATTGACAATAAAAAATACGAGGTCAGAGTCAGATATCCTGACGGATATTTTGAAACTGTAAGCGACGTAGAGAGCATGAGCTTTGTCAACTCCAAAGGGGTCAGTGTCCCGCTTACGGAGATGGCGGAGATTACTTTTGAGTCCGCTCCCATGACTGTCAACAGACAGGATGGACGGTTTGTAGACCAGATAACTGTAACCATGACATCCTCCACAAAAGATGATGTGGTAGAGATCCTTGATGAAAAGGTCAATGCTTTTATCGATGCCGATGATCGGATCACATATCAGGAGAATGTATGGGAAAGGATGGAGAACGAGGAGTTTTCTGCCTTAGGAGGAGCCATTCTTATTGGTGTATTTCTGGTGTTCTTCGTGCTGGCCGTACAGTTTGAATCAGTGGTCGTAGGACTTCTGATCATGCTCTGCGTTCCCTTTGCCGGCATAGGCTCCATATTGTTCCTTCTTCTTATGGGAATAAAGCTTGATATGGTTTCAGCCTTCGGTGTATTGATGCTTGCCGGTATCGTTGTTAATAACGGTATCATCCTGATAGATATGGCAATGCAGAATCAAAATGCGGGTATGGATACCGTTGAGGCGCTGGTAGATGCCGGAAGCGGAAGGCTCAGGCCGATACTTATGACTACTTTGACAACCATTATAGCGATGATTCCCGTAGCCCTGGGTCTTTCGAAGGATGCCATGGCAATGCAGGGTATGGCGGGAGTCATAGTCGGAGGACTTACCGCTTCTACGATCCTGCGGCTTGTATTGCTGCCG
>CADCRB010000009.1 GCA_902803745.1 uncultured Lachnospiraceae bacterium | reverse complement strand
GGAATAAATGTCTCCGGTTCTGAAACCGTCCTTCAGGACTTTTCTGACAGCATTATCTACAGCATCTGCAGCTTCATCCTGATCCAGACTGTATCTAAGCATCATAGATGCTGACAGTATAGTTGCGATCGGGTTCGCTATGTTTTTCCCTGCGATATCCGGAGCAGATCCGCCGGAAGGCTCATACAGCCCGAAGCTTGTATCATTCAGAGAAGCTGATGGAAGCATTCCTATGGATCCCGTGATCATCGCAGCCTCATCGGAAAGGATATCACCGAACATATTCTCAGTCAGAACTACATCAAACTGTGAAGGATCCTTTACAAGCTGCATGGCCGCATTATCTACAAGCATGGTATCAAAAGCAATATCCGGATAGCCTGAAGCGACGCTTTCGGTGATCTTTCTCCAAAGCCTCGATGAATCAAGGACATTTGCTTTATCAACAAGAGTTACCTTCTTTCTCCTCTTTGCAGCTATCTCAAAAGCCTTATATGCAGCTCTCCTTATCTCAAGTTCATTATAGGAAAGGGTATCTACAGCTGTCTCCAGGCCGCGATAGGTTTTAGTATATCTTTCGCCGAAATACAAACCTCCCGTAAGCTCTCTGACTATTATCAGGTCAAACCCCTTTTCGGCTGTTGCCTGGGACAAAGGACAGGCAGACCTTAATTCATTATAGAGTATTGAGGGCCTTAGGTTGGCAAACAGGTTAAGCTCCTTTCTTATCCCCAAAAGCCCGGCCTCCGGTCTTTTGGACGGCTCCAGCCTGTACCAGGGAGATGTCTTTGCATCGCCTCCGATAGACCCCATAAGCACTGCATCAGACGCCTTAGCCTTACTTACCGCTTCATCTGTCAGGGGGACTCCGTACTTATCTATGGAGCATCCTCCCATATCGATCTCGGTATAACTAAGCTTAAATCCATATTTCCCGGATACGGCATCCAGAACCTTTACAGCTTCACCTACAATCTCAGGACCGATACCGTCCCCTCTGATCACACCGATCTTATAGTCCATCCTTAACTATACTCCTTATTTTTTCTTTTCCGTATCAGTCGATTCCTGAGGCTTTTCGATCTGGGCGATCGCCTCTTTCTTCATAGGGATGCGGCAGTTTTTATTTCCAAACTCTACTATGACAGTATCCTCCTCCACATCCACAACTATTCCGTAGAAACCGCCGGTAGTGCATACACTGTCTCCTACCTCAAGGGATGCCAGCATATCTCTGACTCTGCTCTGCTCCTTTCTTTGAGGACGTATCATAATAAAATAAAGAAAAGCTATTATCGCTACAATGTACAAAACCGTAATTACCGTAGTTCCGCCTGTCGTACCTGAAAGCACATTAGTAAGCATAATTCCCATTTGTTATCCTGTAACCTCCGTTCATTCTGAATTTTTAGACACTGTTTTAGAGTATATCACATAATATAAGTACTTAGCGAGTCTTTTTTATCGCATTAAGGAAGGGTGAAGGCATCAGCGGTTTACCCATGCTTTCTTCTATGAAAAAAAGATGCAGTTTTTTTACTGCTCTTGTCATGCCGACATAAAGCAGCCGTCTTTCCTCCTCTACTCCTTCCGGAGATGCTGCCTTGTGATAAGGAATGATACCGTCATTAACGTCTGCAATGAATACCTCGGCAAATTCCAGCCCCTTGCTCGCATGTATTGTCATGACGTTTAATGCGGATCTGTCACCCGCGCAGATTTCAGCTTTCTGGTCTTTGCATGCCTTTTCCTCTTCTATGCTGCAAAGCCACTGCCTTATGGAAGAATAATCAGCCGAACGCTGGTATAATGCATACAGCTTTTCCGTATCACGCCCTTCATTTTTGATGTATTTCTCATATCCCACCACCTTCATCAGATACCTGATGGCAGCCCTGGGACTCATATGTCCCATCTGTTGAATATCCTCTGCGAGACAGACTGCTTTCCCATAAGCATTACCGGTTCCCTTATAATAATCTATTATATCCTGAATTCCTGCATTTTCACTCCCAAGGGCCTCTCTGCTCAAAAAACGCATAGGCTTGTTCATTACCCGCAGCAGATCCTCTCTTTCATAGATCCCTGACGCAAGTCTTAAGTATGCGATCACATCCTTTCCGATATCTGTATCATAAAGGCACTTTCTTCTGCCACGAAGACGCACCGGTACACCTGATCTATCAAGCTCGTCCGCAAAATAAGCGGCAAGCTCATTTGTCCTTACCAATAAGCAGCTGTCATCGGGATGCAGGCTGTCCAGCTCAGCCTTTATTGCTTTGACCTCCTCTGTCCTGTCCTTGAATCTTCTTATATCAACCTCATCTCCGGTCTGGTCAAATGAAGTGTGATGCTTTTCAATCCTGCCCGAATTAAGTTCGATGACTTTGTCCGCTGCATCAGCGATCGCAGCCCTGCATCTGTAATTAACACACAATTCATATACTTCTGCCTGCGGATAATCGTCGATAAATCTCTTTAGCACAGCGAAGCTCGCGCCACGAAATCCGTATATTGACTGGTCATCATCCCCAACTGTCAAGATATTTGCTTTATTTCCTGCAATAAGTTTCAATGCCTCATACTGTACAGGATTTGTATCCTGATATTCATCGACCATAATATACAGAAATCTGTTTCTGATCTTATCAAGCCATACCGGATCCTTCTCAAGCAGATTACGGCATTTTATTATCATGTCATCAAAATCGATAAGTCTCAGCTCTTTGAGTTTAGCGGAATATAATGAAAGGATCTTTTCATCAATATCACTTCCAAAGATGCCAGGGGATTCCAGTCCGTTCTTTTTGCGGCTGATCAGGGCTGAAATCCCGTCGCATACCGTCGCCATGTCAGCTTCAACGATATCAAGCTTTCTCGCAATATCGCAAAGCAAAATGTATTTATCCTGTGGTCTGAGGATATTAGAGGCATTAAGCGAAAATGCCTCCTTAAGTATCGAATAAAATACCGAATGAAAAGTACCGACAGTCACTCCGGCGACACCTCCCCCGATAAGGGAATATGCCCTTGAACGCATCTCTTTTGCTGCCGCATTTGTAAATGTAATAGTAAGAATGTTTGATGGATCTATATGACAGGTATTTATCAGATATTCTAGACGTTTGGTTATTACATATGTCTTTCCGGAGCCGGGACCTGCCACTACAAGCGCAGGTCCCTCTCCATGCTTTATCGCAGCAGTCTGTCCGTTACTGACCGCTGCATTCGATTGATTCATAGATCAGATTTAAGCATTTCCACGCCCTTCTCTACACGGGCTATGGATTCCTCCTTTCCGAATATTTCCATCAGTTCAGTGGCGCCTCCCGGCGTCATCTGTTTTCCGGATACAGCTGTCCTCAAAGGCCAGAGGATCTGACCGTTTTTAAGACCTTCCTTTTCAGCAAAGCCCTTAAAGGCTTCATACAAAGCATCATTACTCCAGTCATTTTGCTCTTTAAGCAATGGAAGTATTTTTTCCAGCGCCTCAAGAGATGATTCCTTTGTAGTCTTCATTTTCTTATGAACATACATTTCTGTATCATATTCAGGCAGCGTTTCAAAAAAGTCTATATGATCACGTATGTCGGTGAATACTTCTATCCTGCTCTGTACCATGCCCGCTATCTTTTTGAGATCAAGATCTTTATTTATCACTTCTTTGATATAAGGAAGAGCCATGGAATAAAAATCTTCAAACGGCATCTTCTTTATATATTCACCGTTCATCCATTTAAGCTTTCCGTAATCAAAAACCGCCGGGCTTTTGTTTATCTTATGATAATCAAATTTCCTGATAAGCTCTTCAAGGCTCATTATTTCCTGATTATCATCAGGCGACCAGCCAAGCAGAGCCACAAAATTTACTATAGCCTCAGGAAGGAAACCCTGTTCCAAAAGATCTTCAAAAGAAGAATGTCCGGATCTTTTTGAAAGCTTCTTATGCTCCTCATCCGTGATAAGAGGACAGTGAATATATTCCGGGATATCCCATCCGAAAGCTTCATAAAGCCTGTTGTACTTTGGCGAGCTTGAAAGGTACTCATTTCCGCGGACCACATGAGTGATCCCCATCAGATGATCGTCTACTACATTAGCAAAATTATATGTCGGAAAACCGTCACTTTTTATCAGTATCATATCATCAAGCTCTGCATTATCAACGGAGATATCTCCGTAGATATCATCATGAAAAGATGTAGTCCCCTCCGAAGGGTTGTTCTGCCTTATGACATAAGGGATACCGCTTGCAAGCTTCTCTGCCACCTCAGCTTCCGAAAGCCCAAGACAATGCTTATCATAGACAGATATTTCCTTGTCTGTTCCATCAACCTTCGTCTTTAATCCTGCAAGTCTCTCAGGTGTGCAAAAGCAATAATATGCTTCACCTTTGTCTACAAGCTCACGTGCATATTTCATATATATGCCTGACTTCACTCTTTCAGACTGTACATAAGGTCCAAGTCCCCCGTCCTTATCAGGACCTTCATCATATTGAAGACCGGCCTTTTCCAAAGTCCTGTTTATTATATCCACAGCGCCTTCCATCTCGCGCTCCTGATCCGTGTCTTCGATCCTTAATATATAATCACCTCCGGCATGCCTCGTGATAAGATAAGCATAAAGCGCTGTCCTGAGGTTTCCCACATGCATTCTTCCGGTAGGAGACGGAGCAAATCTTGTTCTGACCTTCATAATATTTCCTTTCTATAATAAAGCGTATAATCAGTTCTTCGGGGCGGTAAGACCGCTGTATTGATAAAGCCATTCAAGCTCCTCCCTGTCCAGATCGGGAGCAAGCGCATCTATTACCTCCATACGATACTTCTCATACATCTCTTTTTCTTCAGAAGACATAAGATTCTGATCAATGCCTCTGTCATCTATTGGAACCTTTGTCAGATCTTCGAAACAAAAAAACAGACCGTCTTCTGTCTTTTGATCTTCTTTTACATACAGGATATCCTCTATTCGGACACCGAATCTGTCTTCCCTATATATTCCGGGTTCATCTGACACAAGCATCCCCGGGAGAAGCTCTGCAGGTTTACCGATGATCCGCTGACTGATGCTCTGTGGACCCTCGTGGACCCCCAGCATATATCCAACTCCATGACCTGTGCCATGCCTGTAATCCATCCCCTTTTTCCACATCCGCTCCCGCGCAAGAATATCAAGGCTGGCTCCTGTGGTACCTTTTTTGAATTTTGCATATCTGATACGAAGCATACCGCATGCAGCAAGTGTATAAGCTTCCTTCTCTTCTTCCGAAAGATCTCCCATTACTATGGTACGGGTCACATCAGTTGTCCCTCCAAGATATTGTCCCCCGGAGTCCGTCAGATACAGTCCCTTCTTTTCTATGACCCTGTCATGTTCCTCAGAGGGCTGGTAATGTATGATCGCTGCATTATCGGCATAGGCAGATATTGTTTCAAAAGAAAGATCTCTGAATTCGGGTATCTTCTCTCTGAATTCAAGCAATTTCCGGGCAGCACTGATCTCAGTGCCGGGATCATCTGCATTTGTTATCCATCTGATGAATCTTGTCAGCGCAATGGAATCCTTACGGAATATTGCTTTGATATGAGACAGCTCCACGGAATTTTTAACAGCCTTCATAAGCTTTACCGGACTCATCCCGCATACTATCCGGGCCCTTTTCTTTATCAGCCTGAAGCACCTGTAGTTAAGACTGTCTTTATCAACAAAAACTGTTCCGGACACTCTTCTGCTCTTAAGGAAATCATATATTTCATCATAAGACCTTACTATCGAAGCAGGATATCCGGTATCAGCTTTCTCATCGGAAAGAAAAATATAAGCTTTCTCACGGGTAATATAGGCATATGACATAGGAACCGGAGTATGTCTGATATCATCGGCCCTTATGTTAAAAAGGTAAGCGATTTCTTCAAGATCAGTCAGGAATATAGCATCGCTTCCGCTTTTTTCAAGCTCTTGTCTCAGCGCTGCGATCTTATCTGTTGAAGGTTGACCTGTGACATCTTCCTGCAAAACTTCTACTGCTGAACGCGGCAAAGGCGGCCTCACAAAAATACCTTCGGAAAGATCCTTTTTATATTTTAAGCTGTGTGAAGGAACCGCTTTTTTCAGCCTCTCCGCCTTGGATACAGAAACTGTCCTGCCGTCAAAGCCCAGTGTGGCATCTTCCGGAAGAGTCTTCTTCAGATATACTTCCAGGGTATCTACTCCGTCCTCTCCGGATCTCATAAGACTGATCCCCGTACCCTGAAGCTCCCTTTCTGCCTGAATGAAATATCTCCCGTCGGTCCAGAGCAAAGCTTTATCCTGCATAACAAGAAGATCACCGGCTGATCCCGTGAATCCGGAAAAAAATTCCCTTACCTTGAAATGATCATTGATATATTCTGATAAATGAAAATCAGATGTGGGAATGTAGTATGCATACACCCCCAGGTTTTTCATTTTAATACGAAGCCTGTCCAGCCTGTCACATACAGCTGAGGGATCTGTCATTATGAGATTCGCTCCAGGATCACATCCACAAGCTCTCCGACATTTTCAAGTCCCTGTACTTCCTTCATCTCAAACTTTATCTCAAATTCATTCTCGATCTCATTCATCAGACTTAAATGTGTCAGGCTGTCCCAGCCGTCCACATCAGCAGCTATAGTCTCATCATCAAGAACAAGCTCATCATCATCAAATATCTCACGGGCGATCTCAGTTACCTTTTCCATAACATCATCTCTATCCATATTAATACCCCCTGTTCACACAATAGTGCTTTATTTTATATATGTCCTGTGTTCCTTATATCTATCTATCTCGAGACTATACAACCCTTCACCGATACAGTCAAATCCCATATCGTCATATATATGCTCTACCATCCTGTTCTTCTGTGTAGGAATGTATTCTGCTCTGATCCTTTTTGCCCCGTTCATTGCAGCAGTTTTCACAAGTCTGTTAATTATATATTCCTCCATCCCGCGTTTAAGAACCCTGCAGCTCATAAGCCATGTATCGATGAAAAACTCTTCTTCCGTCTCCTTTTTCATCACTACAACTGACACCAGACCATGATCTCCGAATCTGTCCTTAAGAGTATAATACAGCGTAACGTAATCCTTATCGGATGCGATCCTTGCAATATCTTCTTCTGTATATCTGACGGTCCTCAGATTAAACTGATTTGATCTCTGTGTAAGCTGTGCTATCCTGGGATAATGAAGCTCATCAAAGGGTGCTGCATTCCCCTCCATTTCCAGACTTTTAAGATAATCATCTATTGTAGAAAATGCTGCCTCGCTCTCCCTGCGTTTGGCCTCAGCCTGATACATCGATGTCCTGTCGGCATCCTCAGATGAATAAGAAACTGTCTCAAAAAGATTCAGGCTCTGAATATATGAAAGATATAAAGCCGGATCAGACGGAAGCTCCGGTACACATATCTCCGGTATCATCGATCTGACAAGATTTCTCTCAAAAGGATTATCATCCAGAAAAACCATGGAATCCATGCCTATATTCAGCGTATCGCGGATATATCTTATATTTGCAGCTTTATCCTCCCAGTTTGCAACGAAAACAGCAAAATCAGAAAGACGTAAAACCATCTCGGGATGCTTTTCAAACGGCTCCTTTGCCGTATCCTCGTTATTTTTGCTGCATACAGCAAGCAGTATCCCTCTTTGCTTTAATGACTTAAGATACAGCTGAAGGTCGGAAAAGGCATGACCTCTTCCGAGTTCACCTATTTCAATACCCGAAAGACCGTCATCACCTATCACTCCTCCCCAGAGTGTATTATCAAGGTCAAGGATAACGCATTTTTTCACACGGCCCTGAAGGGCAAAAAGGATATCAACCACCTGCTTTGCCACATATCCTAGTGAATCAAGAGCGATACTGACCTTGGCATTGTAATATAATACCGGATCATAGAATCTGTCATTCCCCAGCGATGTCTGAACCGACAGCAGATCAACAGGGTAAATTCCGGCTCGCTTGCTTTCTGCCTCTTCAAGCATCCAGTTGAGCTTCCTGATCTGATAATTGAAAGACACCTCCGTGCGCGCACCGAAATTTCCAAAGGCTTTGTCGTCTATTTCCGTAAAATCTGTCTGAAGGATCTTTGCATTCGTATTCTTTCCGGCAAGATCCCAATATGATGAAAGCTTATTCAGCACATCTTCCGCAAAGTTTCTCCTCCCGCTATCGTCAAGCTTCATGAACTCCTCATAAAGCCTGTCCGCTGCAAGGTACAGAAGGATATAATCAGGCCTGAATGCATATACTTCGGATGAAGGATCCAAAAGCTGCGCATCGATCTGATCGTAGTCCGCATCAAATACTTTAAGGTTCATCCCTTCTATATGGGCATATCCTCCTACAGACTGCGAGAAAAATTGCGTAGCCACGTTTCCAAGCACTGCAAGCCTGTATTCTTTTCCATCAACTTCTTTTTTTGAAGCCTTTGCCAGTTCCCTGAATCTGTACATACTTTACTCCGATAACTCTTCTTTGATGTCAAGCCTTAACGGCAGTTCCCTCTCCCCGAATTCGGATATCACAATATCCGGCTTTACAAGGTCGATATAATCCTGATCAATATTATAACTCCATACAAAAGTCATGTCAGAAAAACATTCAGCGAGCTGCGGCAGAAGACAGATCCCTACCATCGAATCGCCGAATATCAATACGTTCTTTTTCTCTGCAGCCTCATTATGATACATTACACAAAGCTCAGGATTATACGTCTTTTTCTCATCCAGCAGCTTTCTGAATGCATCATATTTTTCTCCCTGCTGCACAACCTCAGCCTTTGGGGCTACTGTCTCCCAATCTGTAAAAGAATCTTCGGCAAGTCTTTTACCGCTCCAGGTCACAGGTCCCATCATATTGGAAAGATCTCCTACATAGGGATCATCTGAAACATAGAATCTCACCCTGGCAGGACTTGTGTCAGATATACCCCACTCATTAAGGCGTTCTATCAGGCCGCGATAGGCTATATTCCTTCCATAGGTCGTCCAGTGAGTATCAGTTTTCAGATAGATAAGCTCTCCATCCGGATTATCCTTTGCCGCCACAAGATCAGCCTTTGGCCAATATACATTAACGTCCGTATCGCTTATAAGACGGTCATATATAGCGTCCCCTATCGTATCCTCTGCCTGATGATCACTGCTTGCGATATATTCAGGATATACAGAGGGCTTTCCGGGGCAGATAAAAAAAACATAATCAACGCTCTGCTCCTTAAGAGAATCAGAGATCATTTGCTGACGGGCTGCATATTCCGGAAGCTTTTCGATGAAATCCTGTGACCTTGACACCCCCATCGAAAGATTCCCTTCATCTGAAAGATAGAGGAACCCATCTTTTCCGGTCTCCACCTTAGATGTCTTTGATCTGTGAAGAAGGTTATAGTTTAAGATACCGCTCAGAGTCAGATATGCATCCCTTAGTCCAAGATTATCCTCAAACCACGCCGCAAGGTCTGCTGAAAGCGAGGGTGATATTTCTCCGCTTTCCGTTTTGATCTCAGGAAACGATGCCAGGATCCTGTTTTCTGCCAAAGACTCTCTGCCCTGCTCATGATTAAATAAAAGCAGGGACAATGCAATTGCTATGAAGAGCTCTGATGCTATTATCAAACCAGGGATATCTTTTATCCTTTTCATATCATTTCCCTTCCGATAATCTGATCATTAAAACTGAAAATATACAAACGATCTGTAGGTGCTTGTAAATGCAAAAGCAAGTGATACTACAAGCATAATTCCGTATACTACAGGTGAAAGGATCCTGAGCGTTTTCCCGCCGCCATGCTCCGTTATCTTCTTTATTCCCAGCGAAACCACGGGAAATGAGAAAAGCACACCTGCTGCAACAGGCAGGATGTCCTGTCTTATATAGAATAATGCTTCGGTCTGGGACAGCGGATTGCCT
>CADCRB010000008.1 GCA_902803745.1 uncultured Lachnospiraceae bacterium | reverse complement strand
CTGTGGTTTTGTCTGCAGATGACGAGATTTATATCTGCTCAGCTGCAAGGGATATTGCGGTTGATTTTGACGGACGCGGCGCAGCATCTTTGCCGGAACATGGCGGAGTAAGGATCACCAGGTCCGAGAAGGTCACAAAGATCGTAAGGCTGCATGATGACAGCTTTCTGAACGTCCTGCATGGCAAATTCAGGGACAGCGTCTGACTCTGCAGGTGCCTTATGCCGGTTTGAACAGTTCATATTTTTTTCCTTAAGAATGAAGGTGATAATCAATGCTCATAAGTGAAAAAGTGAGAAATCTCGCGCTGATAAAAAGCGCCGAGACTGAGTTTGGTGCGGGACTCAATATCATTACCGGAGAGACCGGAGCAGGAAAGTCCCTGGTCATAGGCTCCGTGGAGCTCGCGCTTGGAGGCAAAGCATCATCAAATGTCGTAAGGCACGGGGAAGAGGAGGCGATGGTAGAGCTTGTATTCGAAGCATCCTCTGATCCGGAGAGAGAAGAAATGGAAACTCTCGGGATAGATGTAGATGATGACGGTCTCGTCATAATGACAAGAAAGATAAGAGAGAGCAGGAGTACTGCAAGGATCAACGGAAATACGGTGAATGCCTCCATACTAAAAAAAGCCGCGTCAGTCCTTATAGATATCCACGGGCAGCGGGATCAGATGGGACTTTTGCAAAAGAAAAACCTGACCCTTATTCTGGACAGATATGCGGGAGCTTCTGCTGAAGAAGCGCTTAATAAAGTATCAGAGATTTACAGAAGCTACAGCAGCATCAAGGAGGAGGCTCTTGGGGATATCAGTGATCCCGAGGAAAGAAGGAGACGTCAGGACCTTATAAGCTTTGAAGTGTCCGAGATAGAGAATGCGGGGCTTGAAGAAGGGGAGGATATCGAGACAGAGAACCGTTACCGCCTTATGAAGAATTCAAAAAGGATCGCTGAGAGCCTGTCTCTTGCATTGGGGGCTTTGTCCGAGGATGGAGCGGGGAATGTATCCGACTATATCGGAAAGGCATCTGAAAGCCTTGCGGGACTTCAGGGACTGGATGAAAAGACCGACAGCATCATAGACCGGATATCTGAGATAGAGTCACTCGTGGGAGACCTTTCGATAGATATAGGAGATGCCCTGAGGGGAATGGATTTTTCGGAAAAGGAATTTGCCGAGTGTGAGGAGAGACTTGATCTTATCAATCATCTGAAGTCCAAGTATGGCAAAACCATAGAAGATATCTACAGATCACTGGAGGAAAAGCAGGCTGAGCTTAAGAAGCTCTCGGATCATGAAGCCTATATGGCAGAGCTTAATAAAAGGCTCGAGAATGAAAGAAAGAAGCTTATCAGCGCCTGTGCAAAGCTCTCCGGGATAAGGCAGGAGGCTGCAGGACGTCTGCAAAAGGAAATGCACGAGGCTCTTCAGGATCTTAATTTTGAGAATGTTGAGTTTGAGATAGAGGTGACAAAGAATGAGGATGCTCCGACCTCCGGAGGGTATGACAGCGTAGCCTTTATGATCTCACTCAATAAGGGAGAGAAGCTTATGCCGCTTGAGGATGTGGCATCAGGCGGGGAACTCTCACGTATCATGCTTGCACTTAAGACTGTACTGGCAGATACCGATGACATACCGACGCTGATATTCGATGAGATAGATACCGGGATATCAGGAAGGACAGCCGAGAAGGTTGCAGAAAAGCTTGCGCTTTTGTCAAGGAGACGCCAGGTGATAGCGATCACTCATCTGCCGCAGATAGCAGCCATGGCGGATCATCATTTTGTGATAGAAAAGACTTCGGATGACTCCTCCACGGAGACATCCGTCAGGGAACTTATTGGTGATGAGCCGGAGGAGGAGCTTTCACGTCTGCTCTCAGGCTCTGCAGTCACCGATGCAGTACGTCAGAATGCCAGGGAAATGCTTGCTATGGCCAGGGAATATAAAAAGGGAATATGACGGTGTCCTTGCGAAAAAATCCATAGTTATAGTAAAATGATTTAGTGATAAATTGCGGTCGTACAGACCTTGAAAAGGAGCCGTACATATGAAAAACATTCTATTTATTGCATCTGAGGGAGTGCCTTTTATAAAAACCGGCGGACTTGCCGATGTGGTTGGTTCGCTTCCGCAGTGTATAGACAAGAGATACTTCGATGTCAGGGTGATGATGCCAAAGTATATGTGCATGTATCAGGACAAGAAAGACATGATGAAGTATCTGACACATTTCTACATGGATTACAACGGCCGCAGCGAGTATGTGGGAGTACTGGAGGCCGAGTATGACGGCATTAAGTACTACTTCATAGACAATGAATTCTATTTTAACGGTGATAAGCCCTACGGCGATATCATATACGATCTTGAGAAGTTTATTTTCTTTGACAAGGCATCGCTTTCTGCCCTTCCGCTGATAGGCTTCAAGCCTGATATCGTGCACTGTCATGACTGGCAGACGGGGCTGATACCGGTATACTTAAAGGACAGCTTCAGGGCCGGTGATTTCTTCAGGGATATGAAGTCTGTCATGACCATACATAATCTTAAGTTTCAGGGAACCTATGATGTCAAGACTATAAAGGGTCTTTCGGGTCTGCCGGATTATTACTTTGCTCCCGACAAGCTGGAGGCTTATAAGGATGCAAATATGCTGAAGGGCGGACTGGTGTTCGCGGATGTAATAACGACCGTTTCCGAAACTTATGCGGAGGAGATAAAGACCGCTTTCTACGGAGAGAAGCTGGACGGACTTTTGAGATCCCGCGCAAATGACCTGAGAGGCATATTAAACGGCATTGATTACAGCGTATTCAATCCCGAGAAGGACAAATTTATCACAAAGACCTATGACAAAAAGAATTTCCGCAAGGAAAAGGTCAAGAACAAGATAGCGCTTCAGCAGGAGCTCGATCTTGAGCAGAATGAGAAGACCATGATGATAGGTATTGTGAGCCGTCTTACCGACCAGAAGGGCTTTGACCTCATTGCTTATATCATGGAGGAGCTTTGCCAGGACAATGTGCAGATAGTGGTACTCGGCACCGGCGAGGACAAGTATGAGAATATGTTCCGTTACTTTGCATGGAAGTACGGCAATAAAGTCTCTGCAAACATTTATTACTCAGAGGAGCTTTCACACAAGATATATGCTGCCTCGGACGCATTCCTTATGCCGAGCCTTTTCGAGCCCTGCGGACTGTCACAGCTTATGGCTCTCAGATATGGCACTGTGCCCATAGTCCGTGAGACCGGTGGATTAAAGGATACTGTACAGGCATATAATGAATATGAGAGTACAGGAACCGGTTTTTCATTCACTAATTACAATGCCCATGAGATGCTGGGCGCCATTAGATATGCCGAGCGCATATACTATGACCGCAAGCGCGAATGGAACAAGATCATAGACCGCGACATGGAAGCTGATTTCTCCTGGGACGTATCCGCTTCAAAGTATATGGAAATGTACGACTGGATGATAGGTTGATGCAAGGGCCGCATAAACACTGGGTTTATCGGACCACAGACGAGGCAATTGGTGCCGGATTCACACCATTCTGACACCAGTCAGCATAAGAATACGGTGTTAAGATCACTATAAACTGAATAAAACGAGTGTACAAAGACGCTATTTTCGGGAAACAAAAATTCCGGAGAGAGCGTCTTTTTTCGTCTGTAAAAATTCATCCTGTCATTCTTCGGAAGTGTGATATCGGGAATAGGATGGCTGTTCGGAGTATTGCTGTTTGGAGCAACGATCTGTTTCTGGGTATTCGGAGAGTTTGATGTGTGGTACCAGATAGCAACAGCTCTTGGAATCTCAGTTGCGATAGTGATCCTGCCTGGATGGCTGACTGAGTTTATTGTCGGAAATGCCCTTGTGGGTGCCAGGGCTGGAAAAAGTGATATATTCGTGATATAATAAATATAGACAGAGAAACGAAGGCGTTTCGTCCGTAAAGGATGG
>CADCRB010000007.1 GCA_902803745.1 uncultured Lachnospiraceae bacterium | reverse complement strand
TTGGATGTTGTAGGTGTACTTACACAGTACGAGCCGGTGCTCTTAAGCTCTTACGTGTCCCAGGGAAGATACTGGGGACTGGATTCGAGGGATTCTGGTGTATTTGCGATAGCTCCGAGAGAGAAAGCAGATGCAGAGCTTGACGTATATAAGGGTACAGCGGATGCGATAACTCAGAATATCGATTTTATTGATAATTATAATCCGGAATACCTGCTGGTACTCTCAGGAGACCATATATATAAGATGAACTATGCAAAGATGCTCAAATATCATAAAGAGCATAAATCTGATGCTACTATAGCAGTCATCGGCGTGCCCATGAAGGAAGCCAGTCGATTTGGAATAATGAACGCTGATGAAAATGACAAGATCTATGAATTCCAGGAAAAACCTAAGCAGCCTAAAAGCAATCTGGCATCGATGGGAATTTATATCTTCACATGGAAGACCATAAGAAAGCTTCTTTTGGCGGATGCAAAGAATGAAAAATCAAGCCACGATTTCGGAAAGGATATCATACCGGCCCTCATGGAAGCTGGTAAGAACGTTTATGCCTACAGATTCAAGGGATATTGGAAAGACGTTGGAACGATAGATTCTCTTTGGGAAGCCAATATGGATCTTTTGGATCATGCCAGCGAACTTAACCTTTCGGATTATTCCTGGCGTATCTACTCCGAAGATCCTACGGATCTTCCGCAGTACATAGGTCCCGAAGCTGAAATAGACACAGCATATATCACGCAGGGATGCAGGGTGGATGGAAAGGTTATCAATTCTGTTCTGTTTACCAATGCCAAAGTTGCTCCCGGTGCTGTTGTTAAGGATACCGTACTGATGCCCGGAGCTGAAGTAGCTGAGGGAGCAAGGATTACAAGAGCCCTTGTAGCAAATGGTGTTAAGATAGGAAAAGGCGCAAAAGTGGGTTCATCTAACAGTGCAGAGATCTTGCTGGTAGACCAGGATGTAAAGGGGGTGGAGTAAATGCCAAAAGCTTTAGGGATAATCACTCCGTCAGCTAATAATATGAGAGTACACGGAATGAACCAGTTCCGTCCTATATCTGCGTTTTCTTTTCTTGGCAGATACAGGATAGTTGATTTTCCTGTATCAAATATGTCCAACAGCGACATTGAACATATTCAGGTTTATGTCAGCCAAAATCCGAGATCATTGGCGGAGCATCTTGGAACAGGCCGTACATATAATATCAATTCGAAGAGGGGAAAACTTCAGTTGCTCTTTAACCAGGATTCGAAGGTAAATGAGATCTACAATACAGATATCCGAGCTTTTGCGGATAATATGGATCAGATAGAGCTAGCTCATGAGCCTTATGTGATCATAACACCCGGATATATGATCTTTAAGGAAGACTACAGCGAATTTCTGGAAGAGCATATTGCATCAGGTGCAGATGTTACTCTGATGTATCATAAAGTAGATAATGCGGATAAATCCTTCAGGAACTGTCGTAAGGTAGCACTTAACAGGCAGAAAGGCATCAAGTCCATAGGCTGGAACGACGGGTCTACACCGGATGCTAATATTTTTATGGACACCTACGTGATGACGAAAGAACTTTTTATTAAGCTGATATACAAGGCGCAGAAGATATCTTCTGTTTACAGACTGGTGGATATCATTAATGAAGAGAATGAAGATCTTGATATCAGAGGTGTAGCGCATAAAGGTTTCTTTTCGGCTGTTACAGACTTCAAGAGTTACTTTGACGCCAATCTCGAGCTGTTGGATTTTGATAAAGCGACAGATCTGTTTACGGATGACTGGCCGATATATACAGTCACCACGGATGCCTGTCCTGTACGGTATGTAAAGGGATCTAAGGTAAAGAACTCCGTGGTAGCAAACGGATGCGTTATAGAAGGCGCTATAGAAAACAGCGTCATCGGACGCGGAGTCGAGATACGTAAGGGGGCGTCTGTTAAAAACTGTGTGATACTCGGTCATGCAGTTATAGGCGAAGGTGTTAAGCTGGAATGTCAGGTAGTAGACAAGTGGGCCAAGATCCTGAACATTAAGAAGATAATAGCACCCCTTGATAATCCGGGTTATGTAATGAGAGGTGACACATTGTAAAATCCGGGAATGCCGGATTTAGCGCATCTTCGGACCTTGCAGGCATTGCCTGCAAGGTCTTGTCGGTTAATATGGATGGAATATAAGGGGAGAAAATGAGATATAAGAATATAATCTTTGATGTAGGAGGAGTGCTTCTTTCATACAGATGGCTGGAAATAATAATGGAAACTATACCGGTAAGAGAAGAAGCAGAACATTTCGCGAAATTGTTTTATGAAGATCCTCTTTGGCTTGAATTTGATATAGAATTGAGACCTTTTGATGACGTAGTGGAGGATTATGTAAGAAAATATCCTGAATTTGAAAAGAATATACGTTATGTATTGGGACATCTTGAACGTATGCCGATCAGAAGGGAGAGAGTATGGGAGAAAGTGCACGAAGTAAAGAAAAAAGGTTTTATGCTGTATATTCTTTCTAATTACTCCAGCCGGATGTTCAATATCCATACCAAAGGACTTCCTTTTCTTGAGGACATTGACGGACATATCATATCTTATGAGACTCATCACCTTAAGCCGGATAAAGAGATATACGAGGATCTGTTTTTGAGATATAACCTGAATCCGTCGGAATGCCTTTTTTTTGATGACAGACAGGAAAATATTGATGCGGGAATAAAGCTTGGAATGGATGGAAGAGTAATTAATTCAGAGGAGGATCTGTTGGTATATCTGGACAGGCTTATTTGTGAGGACAGTAAATGGGAGATGGAGACAATAAATGGATAAAATTATAATGGAGCCTCATCAGGAAGAAACTATCGAATGGGTTGCCGAGCAGATGCCAGGCGGATTTTTCATATATCACGACGATGATAAACAGGAGATAATATACGTAAATCAGGCTACATGCCGCATATTCGGGTGCGATACGGTGGAGGAATTCAGAGTGCTTACCGGAAACACCTTCCCCGGTATGGTACACCCAAATGACAGGGCAAGAGTTCTTTCTTCGATAGATAATCAGATCGCGTATAAAGAAAATAATGATATGGATAATGTTGAATACCGTATCATCAGAAAGGATGGCAGCATAAGATATATAAAAGATTATGGCCACCATACAGAGACAATCGAACATGGAAGTATGTATTATGTTTTCATAGTAGATGTAACAGAGGAGAGACATGCTAAGGAGGCAGAGGCTGCAAACAGAGCAAAAACCGCTTTTCTTACCAATATGTCACATGATATACGTACACCTATGAACGCTATAGTCGGTTTTACCGATCTGGCTCTTCTTAATATTACTGATCAGGATCAGGTAAGAGAGTATCTTGAAAAAATCAAACTCTCTGGAGAACATCTGCTTTTATTGATCAATGATGTTCTTGAAATGAGTCGTATAGAAAGCGGAAGTATGCGGTTGAACCCGGCGCCTGTCAGATTGTCCGATATAATGGATAATTTATGCTCGATTATAAAAGGGGAAATGGATAATAAACATCAGGAATTATACGTTGACCTTTCAAAGATAACTGACGAACTCATAATCTGCGATAAGCTTCGTTTGGACCAGATCCTCTTGAATCTCGTATCAAATGCGATCAAGTATACACAGGAGGGAGGAAGAATTACAGTTAGCATAGCCCAGGGAGTGGTAAGGGGGGATGGTAAATATGCATATCTTATTCGGATAAAAGATGACGGTCCCGGAATGTCAGCGGATTTTGCGGAGAAGGTATTTGAGCCCTTTGAGAGAGAAAGAAATACAACCGACAGCAATGTTTCGGGATCTGGACTGGGTCTTGCTATTACAAAACGAATTGTGGAAATGATGGGCGGATCAATCAGCCTTAAAACGGCGCCGGGGGAGGGAGCCGAATTTATTGTTAAACTGGTTTTTGAGGTTGTACCCGTAATGGAGGAAGAGAAATGTCCCCCGGAGAAAAAACGGATATCCGATGATGATTTTAAGGGCAGGAGCATTCTGCTGGTGGAAGATATAGTGGTTAACAGGGAAATAGCATTGGCTATGCTTTCGATTTACGGTTTCAAGGTTGAGGTAGCCTGTGATGGTGTGGAAGCTGTCGAAAAGATAAGTAGCAGAGAAGACGGCTATTATGATGCTATCCTGATGGATATAGATATGCCGAGAATGAACGGATATGAAGCAACACGTGCAATCCGGAATCTTCCGAATCCCAGAGCACGGAAAATTCCTATATTGGCGCTTACTGCTAACGCTTTTGCAGAAGATAAACAAAAAGCAATTGAAGCCGGTATGAACGCCCATATTGCAAAACCCATAGACAGACAAAGTCTTATTGATACTCTGGGAAAATTTCTATAGATTATTGATTTTCATCAGAAAATCAATAATCGTATTGGACCAGGTCCTCGCGGAGCGAGGGGCGTGCTCCGCAGAATGCGGAGTTCTTGCACGAAATTCCGATTTCTCGCGCAAGAAGTCATAGATTATTGATTTTCATCAGAAAATCAATAATCGTATTGGACCAGATCCTCGCGAAGCGAGGGGCGTGTCCTTTGTCTTAAGGGGTATCGTAAATCATAGTAATTTCACAAAAAGATCATAATTAAATAGTATATTATCTCGAAGGACAGATGTTATGTTGACCATTTATCCATATATGTGGTAAAATAATACGTTCTCTGATACCATATATTGATTATTGGATCAGATAAATCATTTCATTGCAGAGGAGACAGTGCTGGTCATTATGAAAAAATACAGAAAGAGTATGATATCCCTTTGCCTCGCTATATCATTTGCCATTATTCAACTCTCTGGCTGTGGAAGTGCCGAAACCCCCGGATCACTTGACTCCATAGATCCGACTAAGTATGTGACGCTTGGTGAATACAGAGGATTAAAAACTGAGGGGGAGGATACATCTGTCAGCGACGGTGATGTGGAGAGAAGTATACAGAGCGTTTTGGCTGAGAAAGGCAACCTGGAAGAAGTCAAGGGTCGTCCTGCAAAGATGGGGGATACCGTAAACATTGATTATGAAGGCTTCAAAGACGGAGTAGCTTTTGACAAAGGAACAGGAAATAATGACTTAAAACTAGGATCAGGAACTTTCATTGCCGGCTTCGAAGAGGGAGTTGTGGGAATGGAGGTAGGAGAAGAAAAAGATCTTTCTCTTACTTTCCCGGAACACTATCACAACGAGGAGCTGGCGGGCGAAGATGTTGTCTTTCATGTTAAGGTTAATCGTATTTCAGAAGATAAAATCCCCGAGCTGACCGATGATTTTGTTAAGAGCCTTGGTAATGGAGTCCAGACTGTGGATGAGTACAGGGAATATATTAGAGAACAGCTTACCGAACAAAAGGAGTCTTCGGCTAAAGCAAATCTGGAAGCGGAGCTGATGAAGCAGGCGGTGGATAATGCCTCCTGTGATATCGATAAACTACCTCAATGGCTTGTATCTCAGAATTCGGCAGAATTCAGGCAAAGTACAGAAAGTTTTGTTAATCAGTATGGTATGACACTTGATGATTATCTGGCACAGACCGGAAGCGACGAGGAAACTTTTAACAGAGAAGCAGAAGAATATGGGCTGGAGAAGGCAAAGAGCGATCTCGTAGTACTTTCTATAGCAAAGGCTGAGGGACTGGAGGTTACGGACAAGGAGTTGGAGGAATATTATTCAGAGTATGCATCAAATTATAATACCACTGCAGAGCAGATTAAAAAGGCCATACCGGAGGACGAACTTAAGACATATCTCCTGCAGCAGGAGGTAATGGATTTTTTGTATGAAAACGCAGAAATTTCTGCCAGTAGATAAAAGGAGCAGGTAAAAGAATATGAACTTAACGGATATAAGAAGCCTTTATAAAGAAACTGAGCTGTATATTGACAAGGAGATAACTGTCGGGGGCTGGGTCAGATCCAACAGAGATCAGAAGTCTTTCGGATTCCTTACGCTGTCTGATGGTACATATTTCAGCACGTTACAGGTTGTATATGGAGAGACTTTAAATAATTTTTCAGAGCTTGCAAAGATTAATGTGGGAACAGCCGTCATAGCACATGGAAAGCTGATATCTACTCCAAATGCAAAACAGCCATTTGAAATACAGGCAGAGGAGATAGTTCTTGAGGGGGCAGCGGGTCCGGATTATCCGTTGCAGAAAAAGAGGCATACCCTTGAATATCTGAGAACAATGACACATTTAAGAGCCAGAACCAACACTTTTCAGGCGGTATTCAGAGTCAGGTCACTTATTGCATATGCTATCCATAAGTTCTTTCAGGAAAGGGATTTTGTATATGTACATACCCCTATTATCACCGGATCCGATGCGGAGGGGGCCGGAGAGATGTTTCAGGTAACAACCTTACCCCTGGGGAATATACCCTTTACAGAGGGCGGCAAAGTGGATTTCGATCAGGATTTTTTTGATAAACCAACAAATCTTACGGTTTCGGGTCAGCTTAATGGAGAAACCTTTGCCTGTGCATTTAAGAATATCTATACTTTCGGACCAACTTTTCGTGCTGAGAATTCCAATACAACAAGACATGCTGCAGAATTCTGGATGATAGAGCCGGAGATAGCCTTCGCCGATCTTGAAGATGATATGAGGCTGGCCGAGGACATGATTAAATATATGATAAAGTACGTGCTTGAGAAAGCTCCGGAAGAGATGGCCTTTTTTAACTCATTTATTGATAAGGGACTTATAGATCGTCTTACTCACGTTATGGAGTCGGATTTTGGAAGGGTCACATATTCCGAAGCAATTGAAATCCTAGAAAAGCAGAATGACAGTTTCCAGTATAAAGTTGAATGGGGATGTGATCTGCAGACAGAGCACGAAAGATATCTGACTGAGCAGGTATTCAAAAAACCGGTTTTTGTGACAGATTATCCAAAGGATATAAAGGCTTTCTATATGAAACAGAATCCGGATGGTAAAACGGTTGCTGCAATGGACTGTCTGGTACCCGGTATAGGAGAGATCATTGGGGGTTCTCAGCGTGAAGAAGATTACGACAAGCTTCTATCAAGGATTCAGGAACTGGGGATGGATGAGGAGCAGTATGAGTTTTATTTGGATCTGAGGAAGTACGGCACTGTCAGGCATGCCGGCTTCGGACTGGGCTTTGAAAGAGCCGTGATGTATATTACGGGAATGGAGAATATCCGTGACGTGCTTCCCTTCCCGAGGACTGTAAATAACTGCGAATTGTAAGGAAGCGGAGATATCATTTGAAGAAGAGATATACAAGGATCATTTCTTTTGTAATGTCTGTAATCATTCTGACAGCTTCAGAGGGTCAGCCTGTTTTTGCTGAAAAAAAAGACCAGCTTCAGCAAGATGCAGCCACTAATCAGAAAAAGCTAAACGAGGCTGAATCTGAGGCGGAGAGTCTGGAGACGGAGAAGGGAATGGCCTAGGAGGAGTTGGAGGCAGCCCAGGAGCAGCTCGTAAATCTTATTGCTTCAGTGGCAATTTTGGAAGGCGATATAGAGAGAAAGAAAGAAGAGATCGCCCAGGCCGAGATTGACTACGAGGAAGCAAAAAGGGAAGAAGAGCGTCAATATAACACAATGCGTGCGCGCATCAAGTATATGTACGAAAACGGAACCACCAGTTCGACGGAATATATTGATATCCTGCTGAATGCTGAGAGTCTGACTGATGCGCTGAATAAAGCGGCATATGCGGAAAAGCTCGCTGAATATGATAGAAATATGCTGAATAAGTTCATCAAGGCAAAGGAAGATGAGGCAGAGAGAAAGAAAGCACTGGAAGATGATCTGTCGGAGCTGGAGGAGGTTCAGATTGATCTTGAGCATAGCAGGGAGGACTTGAATGCAACGATCGAGGAGCAGCAGGCGACTATAGAAAACTTCAGCTCAAAACTGGCAGCTGCGAAAAGCGAGGCAAAAGCATACCAGAAAAAGATAGAAGAGGATAATGCTGAGATCGCCAGAATCGTAGCAGCAGAAAAGGAGGCCGCAAGAAAGAAGGCAGAAGAGGAGGCCCGTAAGAAAAAAGAAGCTGAGGAAGCAGCAAAGAAGGCAGCGCAGGAGGCTTCTAAAACAAAACAAGTGACTGAAAATCCGGCCGAGGAAACCGGAAAGGCCGAAGAGAAGACGACAAACTCAGAAAAAGAGAATGTAAATACATCAAAGCAAGAAACTGAGGAGAGGCAGGAAGAGAAGCAGGAAGAAGTGGAAGTGGAAGAGGAAGAACAGGAAGAACAGGAAGAAAACCATACAAGCAGCTCTTCATCTGGAGGAGGCAGGGGATCGGAGATAGCCTCATATGCCCAGAATTTTATTGGCAATCCGTATGTTGCGGGAGGAACCAGCCTTACAGATGGATGTGATTGTTCCGGCTTTACACAGGCGGTATACAGTCATTTCGGATACAGTTTACCCAGAAGATCAGATGATCAGGGGCATTATGGATCAGCTGTGGATGGTATGGAGAACGCCCAGCCGGGAGATATATTCTATTACGTCGGACACGTAGGAATATATATAGGAAACGGATACATAGTCCATGCATCCACTCCTTCAAGCGGGATTAAGATAACGCCTGCCACATATAGATCGGTTGCATCTATAAGAAGGATAGTATAATTATAATGTACAGTTTTGCTTCAAGAATAAGATTCAGTGAATGTGGAGCAGAAGGAAAGCTTACCGTGACATCTCTTCTGAATTATTTTCAGGATTGTTCTACCTTCCAGTCAGAGGATTTGGGCATAGGAGTAAAACCTCTTCATGAAAGAGGGACCCTGTGGGTGGTTAATTCCTGGCAGATAGATATAATAAAGCTTCCCGGGCTGGGTGATGAAGTTGAGACGGGCACTATCCCATATGATATTAAAGGTTTTTTTGGAAAAAGAAATTTTTTTATGAAGGATGAGAACGGAGAGTATCTTGCAAAAGCCGATTCACTTTGGACCTACATTTCAATGGATTCCGGTGCGCCGGAGCGTATACCTGAGGATATCCTGACTGGATATAAGATAGAGCCCAGACTGGATATGGATTATCAGGGAAGAAAGATAGCTTTCCCCAAAGATATTAAAGAGGAGACCTGTCGGAAGATAAGTATATCCGAACACCTTCTGGATGCAAATCATCATGTAAATAATGGCAAATATGTTGAATTGGCGGCGGGTCTTGTAAGTGAATCTGAAAGATCGGAGAGGATACGGGTAGAATACCACAGACAGGCCTTCTTTGGGGAGACCCTGTTTCCGTCATTACTTAGGGCTGATGACCGGACCGTTGTAAAACTGTCTGACGAGGAAGGCAGACCGTATACAGTTGTAGAATTTTCGCTATATTGAAGTGCATAATGCTTGTGCCGGAGGAATAAATTAATCGTGGAAGCAGGAAAAACCTTTGAATTGAAAATAAAAAGAATGACCCCGCAGGGGGCGTATCTTTCAGATGGAGAAAGTGATGTTCTTCTGCCTTCAAAACAGGTTCCGGAAGGCGCCGTTACAGGTGACGCCATTACGGTTTTTGTATACAGGGATTCCAAGGACAGGATCATATCAACGACCAGAAAACCTTTGATACAGCTTGGTGAAATAGCCAGGCTCAAGGTTAGGGAGATGACAGGCATAGGCGCTTTTTTGGACATTGGACTGGAACGGGATCTGCTTCTTCCGTTTCATGAGATGACAAAAACACCGGAAGAGGGAGATGAGGTACTTGTTGCCATGTATCTTGATAAATCCGGGAGACTATGTGCTACGGAGAAACTGTATGAATATCTGGAGAGTGATTCTTCATACAGGAAAGATGATGAAGTAACCGGTACATTATACGAGATCAGCAGGAACTTCGGAGCTTTTGTGGCTGTAGATGACAGGTATTCGGCGCTGATACCAGCTAAGGAATTTGGAAATGAGGCTAAAGCCGGAGACCAGGTGACCTGTCGGGTGACGGGAGTCAAACCGGATGGCAGGCTGAATCTGAGTCTCAGAAAGAAGGCTTATCTGCAGATCAATGATGATGCAGAAAAGATTATAGGCATGATCAGGGATAATGGTAAACTGGATTTTACGGAAAGAGCTGAGCCGGAGCTTATCAAGGAAAGAACCGGTCTGTCAAAGGCAGCATTTAAAAGGGCGATAGGACACCTTTTGAAAGAAAAAAAGATATACTTAAAAGAGGATGGGATATATGAAAGAGATCAGAAGGAGAAATGACGTAGACGAAAAAATTTGACATAATAGTAAAAATATGGTTTAATCCCTGCGAAACTAGGATAAGGATAAAAAGGAGGCAAAGAAATGAAGATAGAAAACATTAAAGACATCGACAAATTTTTTAAGGTTGTAGATGAATGCAAAGGAAAGGTAGAACTGGTTACTGGAGAGGGCGACAGACTGAATCTCAAGAGCAAGCTGTCACAGTATGTATCTATGGCGAACATATTCTCAGATGGAGTGATAAAGGAGCTGGAGCTTGTAGCTTATGAGCCTGAGGATATTGATAAGCTTGTAAACTATATGATCAATCAATGATCGCTTTCAGAAGATTATATTAGTGAAGTATTCAGACAGGGGAGGTATCCCCTGTCTGATTCTGTATATGGAAGAATTAACAAATACAATTCCTAAAATCAGAGATAAGTGCTAAGATAGGTATGATCAATTATTTTCAGGAACAGGATACCGTTATCGTCTGCCTTTAGATGTTAAGCCTGAGGCACGGCTTAACTTCAGGATATGGATCCTGCGTGAGACAAAATAATCTGTAAAATAAAGGAGGTATTTCATGTATTACATAGGTGTTGACTTAGGAACATCCGCAGTGAAACTTCTTCTCATGGATTCTGACGGAACCATAGAAAACATTGTTTCAGAGAAGTATCCAATAGCTTTTCCTCACCCGGGATGGTCTGAACAGGAGCCTGATGACTGGTGGAAAGCCGTAAAGAAGGGCATACCAGAGCTTGTTTCCGGAATAGATGCTTCAAAAGTGGCCGGTATCTCGTTTGGAGGACAGATGCATGGGCTGGTTGTTTTGGATGAGAATGATAAGGTAATCCGTCCAGCTATCCTTTGGAATGACGGAAGGACACAGAAAGAGACGGATTATCTGAACAACTCCATAGGAAAGGAAAAGCTTTCAGAATATACGGCAAATATAGCCTTTGCAGGCTTTACCGCACCTAAGATTTTGTGGATGAAGGAAAACGAGCCTGAAAACTTTGCCCGGATAAAGAAAATCATGCTGCCAAAGGATTATATAGCTTATATGCTTACGGGAGTACACTGCACAGATCCTTCTGATGCTTCTGGTATGCTGCTTTATGATGTAAAGAATCGCAGATGGTCTGAGGAAATGTGTGAAATCTGCGGTATAGACAAGGCGATGCTGGCTACAGTCTATGAGTCATATGAGAAAGTCGGAACTTTGAAGCCTGATGTAGCATCTGAACTGGGACTATCTGAATCAGTCATAGTAGCCGCTGGTGCCGGAGACAATGCTGCAGCTGCGGTTGGAACCGGTACCGTTGGGGAGGGCCTGTGTAATATAAGCCTCGGTACATCGGGCACTATTTTCATTTCAAGCCACGAGTTTAAGGTTGACTCGTTCAATTCAATTCATTCTTTTGCTCATGCTGATGGATACTATCATCTTATGGGATGCATGCTCTCAGCAGCGTCATGCAAGGCCTGGTTTTTGGAGGATATACTGAAGACTGATGACTATGCGGGCGAGCAGGGACGCATTTCAGAGGAGATGCTTGGAAACAATAATATTTTCTTTATGCCGTATCTTATGGGCGAGAGATCTCCTTATAATAATCCCGATGCCAGAGCTGCATTTATTGGAATGTCTATGGACAGCACAAGGACAGATATGCTCCAGGCTGTTATGGAAGGTATATGCTTCGGTATCAGGGATTCATATGAGGTAGCAAAGGCACTGGGAATAAATGTAAAAAGGACACGGATTTGTGGAGGAGGATCGAGAGGAGAGCTTGCCAAGAAGATGATGGCGGATATTCTGAATATAGACGTGGATGTCCCGGCAAACGATCAGGGTCCGTCAATGGGAGGTGCGATCCTTGCAGCCGTGGCAGCGGGAGAATATGAATCAGTTGAGGATGCCGCTGCAAAGATCGTTAAAATGGAGGGTACCATACACCCGGATCCCGAAACAGCTGAAAAATATGAGAGAAAGTATCAGAGATACAGGAGACTTTATCCGCTTCTGAAAGATTGGTACTGATTGACATAAAATTGGTTGCAAGAATATGTATACAAGGGTATAATATCTTCGGGTATTTGCATTGAGAGGCGGAAATGAAGGGGTTTTTTAGTTACGACAGCGGTTTCTTCAGAGTTTTGGATAAAATCGGAAGCCTGTTTGTACTTAATATGCTGACCCTCCTTTGCTCAATACCATTAATAACTATTGGAGCAGCTTTTACCGCATTGTACTATGTTACGATGAAAATGGTAAGAGATGAGGAAACCTACGTTACAAAGGACTATTTCAGATCCTTTAAGCAGAATTTCATTCAGAGCACGGTGATATGGCTGGTTTTGCTCGTGACCGGGGGGATTCTGGTTTTTGATTATAGACTTATGGCGTTGAACAGGGAAATCCTCGCGCCTGCACGTGTGATAATGATACTTACTCTGTCAGGCGGGGTTTTTCTGGCTGTGGAGCAGGCGTATGTTTTCCCTGTTTTGGCCAAGTTTTATAATACCACAGGTCAGACCATGAAGAATGCGTTTATTATGGGGATAAGGCATTTCCCGAAGACTGTTGTGATAATATTTATTAATCTGGTCTTCCCTGCGATAACGCTGGTCGGATTGTTACGAAATGGAAAAAGCCTACTGGCTCCTTTGTATATTTGTCTGGGATTTGCCGTCACGGCCTATACAAATTCGTTTATATTTGTAAAGATTTTTGATCAGTATATTCCGATTGAAACGGGTGATAGTTCGGAGAGCGCCGGGGATAATTATGATGAAACCGGTGCATGAACGGATAGTAAAATATGGCAAAGAAATCGAGATCTAGTATCAGTAACGGATTCAATCTTATAAACATCACTCAATGGGCGATACCTACGGCTATTCTTTTCGCTTATGTGTTGGTGACTCTGTATAGCTTTTCGTCTGATATGAGGGCCGATGCAAAATACACAGTGAGACAGAAAATATCAGATTATAACGATCTTCTAATTATTTCCTTCAATGCAAAGATGGATATGACAAGATCAGTAGCGTCTGCCATGTCGGATGTAGTTTCGGAAGAGATGGAAAGAGGAGAGTCTGTGAATCAGATCATGGAAAAGGCAATAAAGCCTACTCTTGATCATGCGCTTTCTGCTGACGCCAAACTATTTGATAAAGACGGCAAGGGATTATCAGTTTCCGGAAAGGAAGTCACTCAAAATGATAAACAGGCTTTGGATAAATGTATAGAAGAAAAGATCATCGTTTATTCTGAGCCCTTTGAGGAAGACGGTTCGTGGTATGTAGATATACTATCACCTGTCATAGGGCCTTCCGGAGAGGTAAATTATGCTCTTGCATATACTTTTATCACAGATGTATTCAGCAGCATCCCGACAACCAGTAAGTTTGACGGAAGAACCTGCTATGCTCTGATCGGGAGTGACGGGACCATCGTCAGCGTTGCAGGAAGGAACATTCTTGAAAAAGGGGATAATATCTTTGACTCAGATAATATTTCCATTGCAACTGCTACGGAAAGCCGGACAAAGAGTAATCTGACTAATCACAATGCCGGATATACCGACTGTACAACAGCCGGAGAAGACAGAGTTATGGTTTACGATCCGGCGGCTTATGCTGGCCTTTCAGTGGCTTGTGTTGTGACTCAGTCATATGTTGATAATGAGGTACATTCAACTTACGGAGATATGGAGAGTATACTTGTGAGGGTCGTGGTGGCGATGATATCGTTCTTTGTTGCTATCCTGGCGATCAACCTTGCAAATAAAGCTGTGAACACAAGACATAATCAGACTCTACAGGAAAAAGCGGAAACAGATCTACTAACTGGCCTTCTTAATAAAATATCAACGGAGCAGAAGGTTACAGACTATCTTGCTGAGGCAAAAACCAAGGAGCAGAGTGCGATCTTATTCCTTATCGATATAGATAATTTCAAGAAAGTTAATGACACTATGGGTCACGCTTTCGGTGACGAACTTCTTGCCGGTCTGGGAGTCGGACTATCTACTCTTTTTAGGGCGACGGATATCGTGGGACGTATAGGAGGCGATGAGTTTCTTGTGCTTATGAGAAATATCGTTCCTGATGAGGAGACCAAGAAGAGAGAGGCCGAGAAGCTGCTTAGATTCTTTAGGGATTTTAAGGTTGGAGAATATGTACAGTACAGGTGTACGGCATCGATAGGAGGGGCCGTATTCAGCCAGGATGGTGGCAACTTTGATGAATTGTATAAAGCAGCAGACACGGCTATGTACGAATCCAAAAGGCATGGAAAAAACCGAGTGGCCTATTATGGTGAGGAGCTTGAGGGACCCGTGATCGAACTTGGCCGACATTAATTATTACTAAAAATCGTTAAGTATTTTTGTTTAGTGTGCGTATTGGTTTAATTCAGGCAAATTGTTATACTTTTACCGTTGGGGCATCATTAGTAAACCCGGCGGTTTTGTTTTTTGTATAAACAGTATATTAGGAGGTTAGTTGTATCATGGCAAGTCTTTCGTTAAAGGATATCTGTAAGGTATATCCCAATGGATTCGAAGCGGTAAAGAATTTTAATCTTGAGATCCAGGATAAGGAGTTTATTATCTTCGTTGGTCCTTCAGGATGCGGTAAGTCTACCACACTTCGTATGATAGCAGGACTTGAGGAAATTTCGTCCGGTGAGCTTAAGATTGGAGACAGACTTGTAAACGATGTGGAGCCCAAGGACAGGGATATCGCAATGGTGTTCCAGAATTATGCTTTGTATCCTCATATGACAGTTCGTGATAACATGGCATTCGGTCTCAGACTTAGAAAAGTTCCAAAGGAAGAGATAGATAAGATGGTTAAGGAAGCTGCCAAGATATTGGATCTTACCAATCTTCTTGACAGAAAGCCTAAAGCCCTTTCCGGAGGACAGAGACAGAGAGTTGCTATGGGACGTGCAATAGTCCGTAACCCCAAGGTCTTTCTAATGGACGAGCCTCTTTCAAATCTAGATGCAAAACTTCGTGTACAGATGAGGACTGAGATTGCAAAGCTTCATCAGAAGCTTGGAACTACTATTATATATGTTACACACGACCAGACAGAAGCCATGACTTTGGGTGATCGTATAGTAGTTATGAAGGATGGTATTGTCCAGCAGGTAGATACGCCCCAGAATCTTTATGACAAGCCCACAAATCTTTTTGTAGCTGGATTTATGGGATCTCCTCAGATGAATTTCCTTGACGCTTCGGTAAAGAAGGACGGAGATAATGTTACTCTGGAGTGTGCAGGTCATTCCATACCGCTTCCTCCTGCTAAGGCAAAGAAGCTTATAGAGGGCGGGTATGAAGGCAAGACGGTTACTTTTGGTATCAGACCAGAAGATGTATATGATTCGGAAGTTACGATCAACACGCTACCCGCAGGCGCTGTGTTTGAAGCAAAGATCAATGTGTATGAGCTTCTCGGAGCAGAGGTATTCCTGTACTTTGATCTTGCTGACTTCCCGATGACAGCAAGGGTCGATCCCAGAACAACAGCAAGACCCGGAGATACAGTGAAGTTTGCGATAGATGTGGAAAAGATCCATGTATTTGATAAAGAAACCACAAATACCATAACGAACTGATAATCAAATGATGAATTGACAGTATGGAGACCGCACATCTGACCGATGTGCGGTTTTTTATACTTGACGAACAGATGATAGGGTGCTATTGTTTTATTAGCACTCTGCCGATTTGAGTGCTAATAACGCCAGGAGGAAATGACATATGGCTGTACTCCCGATATACAATATTTTGGCTTTGCCGGATTGCAATATTTATTTTAAGAATGATTTTTTCAGCAAAACAGTAGGACGTGAGCCTAAAGCGGATGACAGGGTGACTCTTATCGTACAGAAGGAGAATATAACTAAGGATGATTTTGAAAATGATTCATTTTATCCGATAGGTCTTTCCGGTATAGTGACAGAGGTCAGCTCCAATGGATACTTTATTGTCCACACCAGATCAAGGGTAAATATAGATGAAGTCACGGTATATCACGATAAGTCAATAGATATTAATATAAGCAAAAGAGAGGATATAGATGATGCAGATAAAGAGCTTTTATCACGAAAGCTAAAGGAGATAAAAGCATCACTTTCAAAGTATGCCGAGAATTTCCAATGGGTAGCAGCAACCAGGGCCTATATCGCCCAGTGGACAAGCCTCTCAGAGATTGCATCTGCCATGAGTCCATGGATAATGAATTCCAATGATGAGAGATATGCTCTTCTGGCAGAGGATTCTATAGCAAAGCGCAATGAAATGCTGGAAAAGCTGATATATGAGAATCTTGAGATGACTCGTATTGATAATGAGGCAAAGAGTGCCCAGGAAGCAGATTACCAGAAGATTTACAGGGAAAATGCAATAAAAAAACAAATGGATTATCTCCAGAAGGAACTGGACGAGATGCATCCGGAAGAGATATCTGATATAAGAAGACTGGAGATTAAACTAAACGAATCGGAAATGAATGAAACTGCAAGAAAAGAGGCAGTAAAATTACTTCGCCGTCTTAAGCAGGAGGGCCAGGCGTCACAGGAGTCGGGAATGTTGCTGGATTATCTGGATTTTTTAATCGGGTTACCCTGGAAAAAGCAGAAATTCAGAAAGATTTCTCTTGATGACGCAAGAAAGATACTTGACAAGGATCATTATGGATTGAAAAAAACAAAACGCAGGATCATAGAGCAGATTGCTGTTATGAACCTTAAGAAAGAACAATCGGGATCAATTATCTGTTTTGTTGGAGCACCCGGAACTGGCAAGACATCCATAGCTTCTTCTATCGCCAAAGCATTGAAACGTAAGTATGTACGGGTGTCACTTGGGGGTGTGCGGGATGAAGCAGATATAAGGGGCCATAGGAGAACATATATCGGATCTATGCCGGGACGTATAATGGACGGAATAAGCAAAGCCGGTGCATCCAATCCTGTAATGGTACTGGATGAGATAGATAAATTATCCGTAAGCTACAACGGAGATCCTGCTGCCGCATTACTGGAGGTTTTAGACCCTGAGCAGAACAATACCTTTACAGACCATTATTTAAATGTTCCATATGACTTATCAGATGTACTCTTTATCTGTACTGCAAACAGCCTTGATACTATACCCGAGCCGTTGATAAACCGTATGGAGATCATTCAGTTTAACGGATATACTCCTATAGAAAAGTTTCAGATAGCAAGAAAGCATCTGATTCCCAAGGCCATGAAGGATGTAGGGATCAAATCAAGAAATCTGGATATTTCGGATGAAGCTTTGAATTCGATTATTTCAGATTACACCAGAGAAGCCGGAGTTCGTGGATTGAAAAAAAGGATTGATACACTTTGCCGGTCCGTTGCTGTAAAAATAGTGGAAGGCAATGGAAAAAGCCTTAAGGTAGGATCAGATTCTCTTAGAGACCTGTTGGACATGACTCCGATCCCTCACGACATTGTGGATCAAAAAACTGCTCCTGGCGTAGTCACGGGTTTGGCTTGGACACAGGCCGGAGGAGAGATATTGTTTATTGAAACACTTCTTACAAAGGGCAAGGGAAATATAGTTATTACCGGACAGCTGGGAGATGTTATGAAAGAGTCAGCACAGATAGCGATATCCCTTGTCAAGGCAATGTATCCGACAAGAGCAGCTGAATTTGACAGAAATGATCTGCATATTCACGTGCCTGACGGGGCTACGCCGAAGGACGGACCGTCAGCGGGTATAACGCTCACGACAGCTTTGGCATCGCTTATAAATGGGGTAAGCGTAGATCCCCGCATCTGCATGACCGGGGAGGTATCTCTGGAGGGCAAAGTAAAACCTATAGGTGGATTGCCTGAAAAGCTTATGGCTGCCCAAAGAGCAGGCTGTACAAAAGCTTTCATTCCAAAGGATAATGAGGGTGATCTAAGGGATGTGGCGACAGAAGTAAAAGAAGTTCTTGAGATCATTCCTGTAGAATATGTCACCGATGTATTGAAAAAGACAGGTATAAGGATGCCAAGGAAGTCCGGTGGAGCAAGAGTAAAAAAGAGATAATAGAAAAAAGCCATGACGGATATATCGACGGTCATGGCTTTTCTTTTCAATGGGACCGTGCGGGCTCGAACCGCAGACCTCCTGCACGTCAAGCAGACGCTCTCCCAGCTGAGCTACGACCCCTGAAATAAGAGACCTATTCAGTATAATACAATTACAGGCAGCCAGGCAAGAAATTTTTTCTTGCATTCGAAGTGGCTTGTGTGTATAATATCATTCGTTCCAAATATATGGTGGGCTGTCGCCAAGCGGTAAGGCAACGGACTCTGACTCCGTCACTTCGAAGGTTCGAATCCTTCCAGCCCAGTAGATTGAAACTTCCCATTTTTGGGAAGTTTCTTCTATGTTAGAATATAGTTTATAATTGCATTGAGGAATTATAAGGATTCATAAGAGGAGCTGGAATATGAGAGGATTCACAAGGAAAACCGAGTTTATGGCTGTATTAGTGCTGACGATTTTTTTGATTTCCTGCAGCAATGAAAATAACGAGATCACACTTCCGACGGATGAAAGTGTGGGAGAGTCAGAAGAGCAATCTACTCAGGAAACAACAGCTGTAAAACCGATATCAGGAAATGATTCACAGAGCGAAGAGAAAAGCGTCAGTTCTGACAGCAAGGAAAAGATAATATATCCTGACAGATCATATGCGGATGAATCGGATGATAAGCTGGCTCTTTCATCTGCTGATAATTTCTTTAGAAGCAGGACCACTGATGAAAAAAGCGGGGACATCGTAGATATGTCCGTATACTTTGGCGATGAACGCATAATAAAGATTGTAACTGAAGATTATGGGTCCGAAGGAAGGCTGGAGAGTGAATATTATTATAAGGGTGACGATGTTGCCTATATTAGGCAGAAAAAAACCGATGTTTTCGGAACGGTTTCTTTACCTTCAGATGTAGATCTGGAAGATACAGAGTCCGACTATGTAAGCGAAGTCATTGATGATGCGCAAAAAGCGATAAAAGAGGCCGGTAAACAGAAGGCTATGACTTTGCTTTACGGCTATGTAGGAGATGAGCAGGGTGGGGTTCTGAAAAATGTACAGGTGAAGCTTAGAAATGTTGCAGGAGATTATAACGATGAAACAATGACTGACGGGGACGGTTATTATTCTTTTATGGTTCCGCAAGAAGATGATACATATAATCTAAGCTATTTTTATGATAACTGTGCAGTCAGTACTCTGAATGACGTGCATATTATACAGGGGATCCCTGAATATTCTTTGGGGAGGGAATACGTGGCGCCGGAAGGGCAGGGTGTTCACGATACCGATGTATACCTTATGAATGTGAAAGCAAAATCTCCTGTGAAGCTTAAAGATAATGAATATGCTGCAGTACTCACATCGGATAGTAATATAATGACAATGGTGCTTGTAAATACGGATGATCAGGATCTGGAAAAAGGAACTCAGGTAAAGTTTGATCCTTCAAAGACTGAAAACGGATATGCGTTGTTTGTGGAAGACAGCGAGTATATCTCAAAGGAAGATATGGCGGGAACTATAGGCCGTACTTATATGACAGTCACCATATATAATAATAAGGGGATTGTTGCAGCTTATCGTGAGCCATCGGGCAGACTGGGTACACTTTGGAAGGTCTGTACAGTTAATCATGACGGAGAAATATCAATCTCAGGACTGATGTTTACGGATTCTAAGGGATGGATCGGACTTTGATCAGTGATCACAGATAAAGAAGAGATAGCAGGGGCACGGTTATAACGGAAAGGATCGTTGACATTGCTATCATCTTGTTACAGTAGTTACCCTTGTGAGCATACTGCTCAGCCAGCATTCCTGTCAGAGCGGCGATCGGCATACTGGCGGTAAGGCAGCATATCTTTACTATTGCTGCATCGAAAGGCAGCATACGAAGCATAAGAATTCCAATTCCCGGGACAATGAGATTGCGTAAGAGTATATACAAGTAGATGTTTTTGTCTGTAAAGACTGTCCTAAGATCCATCTGCGCGAGTGAGCCCCCGATTAAAAGCATGGACAGAGGTATGCAGGCATTTCCCATATATGAAAAGAAGTTTCCGACCGTATCAGGTATTGGTATTCCCGATAGATACAAAATGATCGCTATCATACTTATTACAGTACCTGAATTAAATATCAGCTTAAAAGAAAATCCCTTATGGCCTTTTGTTTTTGGCATAGCGATATAAATACCCAATGTATAAGCAACAATATTGAAAAGAAGCATATAAAAAATAAGATAAATAACATACTCATCGCCAAAGAGTGCCTTTACCACAGGTATTCCGAAAAAACCCAGATTTGACAGAAAAAGCATTAGCTGCTCTAGTTTCAGTTCTTGTATATCTTTTTTTCCGATCCTGCTTTTTAAAAAGAAAAAAATATAGCTTGCCAGGATAAAAAATGCATAAAATACCAGCGCTGAAATAAAGTTTTGTAATGTCAGGTTTTCACTGTCGGAAGGCCGGTCTCCTGCTATTGCAGAGATTACAAGACATGGATTCAGGACATTCACTACGATTTTACTTATCTGATGCTGACCGATATCGTCAAACACCTTCATTCTAAAGGCGGCATAACCCGTCATCATCATCGCAAACAGCATAAGCATCTGGAAGAAAAGGAGTAAAGTATTCATCTGACAGAATCTCCGAATAATATCACTGAATGTTAAAATAGCTTCGTAAAATACTTGCAAATACGACCGGGGCGTCTGAAAACGGAAAATGCCCTGCGCCTTCTATTAATGCGAGTCCCGCATTTGGCATCAATTTTTCCATAAGCTCTCCGTCGCTGACCGGAGTAGCAGTATCTGCACTTCCCCAGATCAGCAGAGTATCAGGAGTTACTTCTTTTAATAACGGGGTAAGATCTTCATTTATTGCTTTAACCATACATTCCCGCATAAGGGGTGTTGCGGCTCTGTAGTCTGCTGAACCATGGGTTTCCTTATAATGCTCTATCTGTTTATCCGACATGAAATGTTTGGCGATTTTAAACAGTTTTTGCTTTCTTTTTGCTGCTTCTGAAAGATCATGCCGTACTCCCGCTGAATCAATCAGAACAATACTGTCTATATTTAGTGGGAGTTCCTTTCTTGCCATCAGCTTGATTATGATACGACCGCCAAAGCTGTGTCCCATCAGGGTGAGAGATGAAACACCTATGGATTCTATAAAAGCAAGAGTAAAGTCTGTAAAACCGTCAAGATCCCAGGATTCAGGAGGCTCTGGCGTATCTCCTCCAAAACCCGGCAGATCAAGCAGGATCACCCGATACCTACCTGATATGGTATCGGATACTATCCTGTACAGGCTGGCTTTAGCCATCCAACCCGGCAGCACAAGTACAACAGGAGCATCAGCAGTTCCGTATTCCTCGTAATATGTTTGTATGCCATTTACATCTATCCTCATAACCAGGTAGATTATACCACAGACATACATTTTGTGTTATACTTCTATAGCCAATCTAAAATTGCTTTCAGTGTATGAATGTTTGTATTATTTTGCAGCTTCGGCGTAGTAGTTGCACAGATCGAAATATAGAGGGAAAATTGCTTTGGATAGAAAATACAGTAAATCAGTAGGCGATATAATTAAGATCAAATCCGATTTTTTTGAAAAAAACGAAGAAATGCTAAAGCTGTCTTCACATCAGGCGGAAGCCCTGCTTATACAGCCTAAGAGAACAGAGTGCAAGATATGTCATAGTCCTGTCGGCGTGAATGCCGGTCAGACGGAGTTGTATCACAGTCAACGGATGAGCTATTATATGTGCCCTGAATGCGGCCACGTTAATTCCGAGTATTTGGATAATGATGATTTCGCATCAAGGGTATATATCGATGATGACTATCTTGCGAACTATTCTGAGGAAGACAGGAAGCAATATGAAAAAAGGCGTGACACGATATATATTCCGAAGGCCGAATTTCTGATAGATGCCTTAAAAAAGGACGGCATAAAAATAAAGGACATTCGGATTCTGGATGACGGCGCCGGATCTGGATACTTTGTTTCCGCGCTGAAGAAGCTGGGCATAGAACAGGTAGACGGAATAGAGATATCTGAACCGCAGGTGCAGTTTGCCAACACCATGAACGGAGAAGACATATTAACACAGGTTGATGCGCCGGATATTGCATCTATTATAGAAACGGCGGATGTTAACGTGGCAACATTCATTGGTGTTTTGGAGCATATTACAAATCTTGACGACATATTATCCGCAATAAAAAAGAACAGACGTATACGGTATGTATACTTTTCTGTACCGATGTTTTCCTTAAGCTGTGTTTTTGAGGCAGCGCATCAGAACTGTTACAATCGTCATGCAGGAGGGACGCATACGCATTTATTTACGGAAAGCTCTGTCGCCTATATGGCAGAGAGCATTGGTTTTGCCGAATATGCGACATGGAAGTTCGGATCAGATATGATGGATCTATATCGCATGATATGCGTTTGTCTTGATCAGAACGATAATATGAGACTTCGCCGTGAGTTTTCGGACAGGTTCTTACCAATGCTTGATGAGATGCAGAATGTTGTTGACCGACATGAACAGGCATCAGAAATACATATGATAATAAAGAGGAAGATATGATCTGCCTAATTATTTCTCTCATAGTCATTATATATGCGGCACAGATTCTCCTTTATGCCGTGCATATGTTCCAACAGAACGGATATAAAAACAAAGTGCATGCCTCCTGGATCCTAAAAAACTACGGAAGGCATTTTACAAAGTGCTTTGCTGAAGGAAAAGCCAAAAAACCCCTGGTGTTTACGCCGAGGGTAATAAGGCTTCTTATCACGACGGTTCTCTGGTTTCTTATTATATGCATAATAAACAGGTTTTTCGGAAACCAGTATTCTTTGCTTCTGATCGCTGTCTTATATGCTCTTGTGATGGCTCCCTTTGCCCCCATTATTTCCAATATAATAAATAAACCCATAGAGGAAACTATAGCAAAGGGTTTCAGGAACAGAGCAGTAAAATCTCTTGCTGATATGCCTGATATCAAGGTTATCGGGATCACCGGTTCTTATGGAAAAACTTCCGTGAAGTTTTATCTTAAAGAATTGCTTTCTTCGAAATATGAAGTTCTTGCTACTCCGGAGTCATATAATACCCCTATGGGGGTCACGAAAACTATTAATGATATGCTGCGTCCGACCCATCAGTATTTTATCTGTGAAATGGGAGCAAGGAATGTCGGTGATATCAAAGAGCTTTGCGATATAGTGCATCCGGATTATGGAATAGTGACATCCATAGGTCCTCAGCATTTGGAAAGTTTCAAATCTATTGAAAATATACAGAGCACAAAATTTGAGCTTCCCGATGCAGTATATGAAAAGACAAAGGAAGAAGGCAGGATATTCCTTAATCAGGATAATGAGAATATAAGCTCATATAATAAATATAATGGAGCAGTGACATATTCCCTTAAGGGAATCGGCAGATATAACGCGACGGAGATAAAGACCGGAAGAAACGGAACAGAATTCACTGTTACGGCTCCGAATGGTGATATGCAGAGATACAGTATGCGTCTTGTTGGTGAGCATAATGTCATAAATGTTACAGGGGCTATCGCTGTAAGTCATACCCTCGGTATTTCCCTAAAGGAGCTTGTGATCCCTGTTAGAAGACTGGCTCCGGTAGAGCATAGACTTAACCTTATAGACCAGGGGGAACTTCTGATTATAGATGATGCGTATAATTCGAACCCTTCGGGAGCAAAGGCAGCACTTGAAACACTGGCGATGTTTGACGAAGATATAAAAGTGGTGATAACACCCGGAATGGTGGAACTCGGGGAGGAACAGGATAGGCTGAACCGGGAGTTTGGTTCTGAGATAGCAGATAATGCCGATTACGCTGTAATAGTTGATAACAGGAATACAAATGCGATTAAGCAGGGCCTTTTGGATAAAGGATTTCCGGAAGAAAAAATATGGGTGGCGTCGTCCTTTAACGATGCCATGGCATTTGTTAAGCGAATACCGGGAGAAGCACACAAGACTGTGCTTATCGAAAATGATCTGACGGATAATTATTAGTCAAACCTTAAATATAAATGGGAGGCGCAGATGAAAATAAGGGTAGGAGTGATATTCGGCGGGAGATCAGTGGAGCATGAGGTCTCGATAATATCGGCTCTTCAGGCAATGGCGAATCTGAACAAAGAGAAGTATGAAGCTACAGCTATATATCTTACAAAAGACAACGAACTTTATGTAGGCGGGGAAACAGGGAATATCGAATCATACAAAGACATACCGGCTTTGCTAAAAATCTCGCAGAGAGTTATCCCCGTGAAAGAAAATGGACACTATTTGCTTGTGGCATATCCTCAAAGGCTGTTTGGTATGAAACCGATAGAGCTGGATATCGTACTGCCTATTGTTCACGGTACCAATGTGGAAGATGGTACCCTTATGGGATATATCAAAACCTGGGGGATTCCCTTTGCCGGATGCGATGTGACGAGCGCCGCTGTCGGTATGGACAAGTACATAATGAAAACTGTCTTTGAGGATAATGATATACCAGTATTGCCATGTAGAAGATATACAACTAAAGATTATAAGGACCTTGACAAACTCATTGCCGATATTGAGGGAGCAATCGGTTACCCTGTGATAATAAAACCTGTAAATTCAGGATCTTCTGTCGGGATATCGATAGCACATGATAAAGAAGGACTCATAAAGTCACTTGACAGTGCATTTACCTTTTCAAATACCATCATAGCCGAGCATGCCATAATGGAGCTGAAGGAGATAAACTGTTCTGTTTTGGGAGATGCGGATGAGGCAAAAGCTTCCCTGTGTGAAGAGCCATATCATTCGAATGAAATACTATCATATGAAGATAAATATATGTCCGGAGGAAAAAGCTCAAAGACTGGAGGTTCTTCTAAGGGTATGGCATCGGTTGCAAGAACAATACCTGCCCCTATACCGGATGATATGACAAAACGGATCAGGGAGTTAGCCGTTCGTGCATTTCAATGCTTAAATTGCAGCGGAGTAGTACGGTTTGATTTTATGATAGACGGGGCGACGGGAGAATTATATCTGAATGAGATAAATACTATACCCGGATCACTTTCTTTCTATCTGTGGGAACCGACAGGGCTTTCCTACGAAAGACTTTTGGACAGACTGATAGAGCTTGCTATGAAGCGCAGACGTGACGAAGAAAGGGTTACCTTCAGTTTTGAG
Organism: uncultured Lachnospiraceae bacterium; assembly: GCA_902803745.1. GTDB lineage: Bacteria > Bacillota > Clostridia > Lachnospirales > Lachnospiraceae > NK4A144. The sequence continues at coordinate 916 of CADCRB010000007.1, read as the reverse complement.
ACGAACATACTGAATCAAACAAGCCTTAATGGCCTGAAGGGGTCAAAGGGGTCCGGGACATGATAAGGCTTATAATCGTTCTGCTATTTGTAGTATCTTTTTTACTGGTTTCGCTTATACTTATTCCCATAGGATATCTTATAGGTCTATTTGATTTGCCATCGCGAGACAGGTATGCACAGGTAATGATCTCCTGGGCCTTCGGGGTTGTAGGATTTCTGGCAGGAGCCAGAGTAACGGTAAAAGGAAAGGAAAGCGTGCCTAAAGAAGAGGCCGTGCTGTATGTCGCTAATCACAGAGGTTTTTTTGATATAGTCCTGCTGTATGCGCAGATGTTCAGGGCAACGGCAATAGTATCTAAGAAAGAGATAAAAAGAGTTCCAATCTTAAGTTGGTGGATGATCCTGATGCGATGCCGATTTATGGACAGGAAGGATTTGAAACAAAGTCTTCAGGTAATCCTCGGATGCATAGAAGATGCCAAAAGCGGGATATCTATATTGATTTATCCTGAGGGCACAAGATCAAAAGGAGAATCTGAACTGGATATGAATCCGTTTAAGGAGGGATCCTTTAAAATTGCAATAAAATCCGGAATTAAAATAGTTCCCGTGGCTATTCACGGAACAAGGGAGATACTTGAGAGACAGTTTCCGCGGATAAAGTCCAACAAAGTCACAATCTCTTATGGCAATCCGGTAGATCCTGGAGTACTTGATAAAGAGCAGTTAAAGCATATTGCTCAAATTTGTCAGGATGATATACGAAGAATGCTCGAAGCGGAGCAGGAAAGATAGTAGACGATGCTGATAAAGAAAGCCCGGGTCATAGATCCTGTAAATCATATAGATGAAATTTTGGATATATGCATATCAGATGGCATCATAACAAAGCTGGGAAAGAATCTGGCCGGGAC
>CADCRB010000006.1 GCA_902803745.1 uncultured Lachnospiraceae bacterium | reverse complement strand
TTTTGAGGGCTCCATAGGCAGGACAGATCTTCCTACGGGCAGCGTGCCCCAAATGAAGAAGTCGCTTTCGGAAAAGATAAGACCGCTTGACGATGACCTTAATGTATATCCCGGACATGGGGGAGTGACTACGATGGCTGATGAGAAAAGATGGAATCCTTTTCTCGGAGGGGAGTTTTGGTAAAAGATGAGTGACAGACTGATTAAAAAGCCTACAACAGGCATGAAGGATATCCTCCCTGAGGAGATGGAGATAAGAGACTATGTGGAGGCGACAGTCCGCAGGGTTTATGCGGGATACGGCTTTCAGCATATAGAAACTCCCGTAGTGGAGCATATCGAAAATCTCTGCTCCGATCAGGGCGGCGAGAATGAGAAGCTCATTTTCAAGGTAATGAAAAGGGGAGAGAAGCTTGATATCGCCGGAGCTAAGGGAGAGAATGATCTGGCTGACTCCGGACTTCGTTATGATCTGACCCTGCCTCTCTCGAGATATTATTCTAATAATAATCAAATATTAACTATGCCCTTTAAGGCGCTGCAGATCGGAAATGTTTTTCGTGCGGACAGACCGCAGAAGGGCAGGTTCAGACAGTTTAAGCAGTGCGATATAGATATAATAGGAGATCCTTCGGATCTTGCGGAGATAGAGCTCTTAAATGCCACTACAGCATTACTTTCAGAGCTTGGATTCAGTGGATTTCGTGTCAGGATCAATGACAGGAGACTGCTAAAAGCCATGGGTCAGTATGCGGGCTTTGACGAGGCTGCGCTTCCGGAGATATTTATCATCCTGGATAAGATGGACAAGATAGGACTCGAGGGAGTCGAGCAGGAGCTTAAGGCTTCGGGCTATGATGAAGAGGGAATAAGAAAATATCTTGAGCTGTTTAAGGATAAGGATGATACACAGGAGGGCATAAGACGTATTGGAGAACTTCTGGGTGATAACGTGCCTGAGGGAGTGACAGATGATCTTATCGAAATCTTTAGTGCAGTTAATGAGATAAAGTCCGGGGACTTCAGACTGTCCTTTGATCCGACCCTGGTAAGAGGCATGGGTTATTATACCGGTACGATCTTTGAGATAGAGATGGAGGAATTCGGAAGCTCGGTTGCAGGGGGCGGAAGATATGACGGGATGATCGGACGCTTTACCGGACAGAATGTGCCGGCCTGCGGATTTTCCATAGGCTTTGAGAGGATCATAACCATACTTATGGACAAGGGCTTTAAGATACCGGATGCTTCGTCAAAGACAGCTTTTCTTATCGAAAAGGGTGTCAGTGCCGAAAAGCTTGCTTCGATCATGAGCGAGGCTCAGGAGCTTAGGAAGCGGGGGGAGACAGTACTCATTGCCCGGATGGCAAAGAACAGGAAATTTCAGAAGGACAATCTCGAAAGATCGGGATATACCTCTTTTAAGGATTATTACAGAGACTAAGGAAATGGGATTATTGAAAAGAGACCTGGGGCTTGTGGCCGTGACGGATCTTGCGAGCATGAGGGTTGACAAGACGCTTAGAGATGCTGTAGAGGAGGCCATAGAGGGCGGCGTCACCATGGTGGTGCTGGACGAGCCCACTCTGTCGCATGATTCCCTTAAGAAGGAAGCGGTAAGACTGAAGATACTCTGCGGCATGCATGATATTCCTTTCATCATGATGCGTAATGTGGATATAGCTGATGCTGTGGATGCGGACGGTATCATTGTCAGGTTTTCGGAGTTTGATCCGGGACGGATCAGGACTGTGATGGGTACCGACAGGAGCATAGGCGTAATAGTATCAAACCCTGAGGAAGCAAGATCTGCTATGGAGGACGGAGCATGGTTTCTTATGTGCGGTCCGGTCAGCTCCGGGCATGATAATGAGCATAAGGACTGTATCACCATAGAAGAGCTGGAAGCGGTCTGTGCATCTGTGGATATTCCTGTGATCGCATACGGCGGACTTGCAGACGCTGATATCAATTTTCTGCGCGGCACAGGCATTTCGGGCATTGGAGCCGCCACGGGAATCTTCGGACAGAATGATATTTATAATGCTGCGGAATCTTTGAGGCGCATCTCAAGGGAGATACTGTAAATGATCCGCTGGGCTGAGCTTTGCATCCTTATCATACTTTCGGCCTTTTTCTCTGCGGCCGAGACAGCCCTTACTACCTTCAACAGGATAAAGATGAGAGAGAAAGCAGAAGGCGGCAGCAAGGCGGCAGCTCTTCTCCTTAAGATGTCTGAGCAGAAGCCCAAGATGCTTTCGGCTATCCTCATAGGCAATAATATAGTAAATATCGCGGCTTCGGCTCTTGCCGCCACCATTGCCATGTCCATAGGGTTCAATGTCGGGATAATGACGATGATCCTGACCCTTATCATTCTGATATTGGGAGAGATCACTCCGAAGAATGCTGCAGCTGTCAAGTCTGACGGCCTGGCTCTTTTTTATTCCCGTATAATATATGCGCTTATGATACTGCTCACGCCTGTGATATGGACCGTAAATCTCATATGCAGCGGCGTGCTGAGGATCTTCGGCATAGATATGCAGGACTCCCAGACGATAATGACTGAGGGTGAGCTTCGTACTATAGTGGATGTGAGTCACGAAGACGGTGTCATAGAGAGCGAAGAAAAGGAAATGATAAACAATGTGGTGGACTTCGGTGACTCCAGGGCTAAGGATATAATGACACCGAGGATCGACGTCGCCGAGGTCGGCATTGATGCTTCCTATGAGGAGGTCCGCGATCTGTTTGCTGATGAAATGTACACAAGACTCCCTGTATATAAGGATGACAGGGACAATATAATAGGCATCATTAACATGAAGGATTTTTTCATGAATGCAGATAAGGAGCATTTCAGGACTACGGATATCATGAGAGATGCTTATTTTACCTATGAGACCAAGGGCACCTCAGAGCTTTTGATCGAGATGCAGGAGGAGTCGGTGCCCATGGCCATAGTCCTTAATGAGTATGGAGCAGCAGAGGGTGTGGTCACGATGGAGGATCTGATAGAGGAGATAGTCGGAGAGATAAGGGACGAGTATGACGAAGAGGAAGAGGATCAGATAGAGGAGATATCAGAGAGAGAATATCTGGTAGAGGCTTCAGTCAAGCTTGATGACCTTAATGATGAGATAGGCACCTTGCTTCATTCCGATGATTATGATACCGTGGGCGGGTATATCATAGGTATGTGCGACACCATCCCGCAGGCGGGAGAGACCTTCGTGGATAATGACGGCACGACCTTCGAGATCATAGAGAGTGCAAAAAACCGGATAGATAAGGTAAGGATAATACTAACTGATAAAAAGGAGCAAAAAGATGATCCAGTCAAGAACTAATACCTGCGGAGAATTAAGACTCAGTGATGCCGGGAGGCAGGTAACGCTTTCGGGCTATTATGAGAATATGAGGAAGGTGAGCAAAAATCTGGGATTTCTCGTCCTTCGTGATTTCTACGGCGTCACGCAGATAGTTATAGAGACTGAGGAGATGATGGATAAGCTATCCGGAATAAATACGGAGTCAACACTTCAGATCACGGGAACAGTGAGGGAAAGGTCAAGCAAGAATCCCGATCTGCCTACAGGTGAGATAGAGGTGGTCCCTTCTGAGATTACAGTGCTCGGAAAATGCCGTTTCAACGAGCTTCCCTTTGAGATAAACCGTTCAAGAGAAGCAGACGAAAATGCAAGGCTGAGGTACAGATATCTGGATCTCAGAAATCCCGAGGTGAAGGAAAATATTGTTCTCAGATCCCGTATAGTGTCTGAGCTTCGCAGGTCAATGACCGAGCAGGGATTCCTTGAGATCACGACTCCCATACTTACCTGCTCATCGCCTGAAGGAGCGAGAGATTACCTCGTTCCCTCGAGGCTTCATGCCGGCAAGTTTTATGCCCTGCCCCAGGCTCCGCAGCAGTTCAAGCAGATACTTATGGCGTCAGGCTTTGACAGATATTTTCAGATAGCGCCCTGCTTCAGGGATGAGGATGCCAGAGCAGACAGATCTCCCGGAGAGTTCTACCAGCTAGACATGGAAATGGCTTTTGCCACGCAGGAAGACGTATTCGCGGTGATAGAGGAGGTCCTTCCTCCGGTATTTGCCAGATTTGGTAAATATAAGAAGGCTTCAAAAGCGCCCTTCAAACGTATAGCTTATCTGGACGCACTTGATACCTATGGCACTGACAAGCCGGATCTTCGCATAGATCTTACACTGACTGAGGCGACTGATCTTATGAAGGGCTGCGGCTTTGCTCCGTTTGATGAGGCTGATGTGATAAAGGCAGTGACAGTCCATGGCTTTGAGGGCTCAAGGAAGGTAATAGATAAGATCGTGTCTGATGCGGAGATAGTATCCGGGGGCAAAAGCTTCTGGGTAAAATGCTCTGATGACGGCGCAGGACTTGCCGGAGGAGTCGCTAAATTCCTTACTGACAGACAGGATAAGATAAGGGATGCGCTTTCGCTTAAAGCAGGCGATGTGGTATTTATCAGCGCCGGAACAAAGGGACAGGCCTTAAAGACCGGAGGTGTCCTTATCAAGACGATAGGAGCTGCGTCCCCGGCGCATATGGATAAAGAAGCTTATGAATTCTGCTGGATAGTTGATTTTCCTATGTATGAGATCGGAGAAGAGTCAGGAGAGATCGAATTCTGCCATAATCCCTTCTCGATGCCGCAGGGCGGACTTGAAGCTCTGAGATCAGATGATCCGCTGAAGATCCTCGCCTATCAGTATGATCTGGTCTGCAACGGAGTGGAGCTTTCCTCAGGAGCCGTGAGAAACCATGATCCTGAGATCATGATAGAGGCCTGTAAGATCGTAGGACTGGGAGAGGATGACGTAAGGTCCAAATTCCCTGCAATGTACAATGCTTTCTGTTACGGAGCGCCGCCGCATGCCGGAATAGCTCCGGGAGTTGACCGCATGATAATGCTCATCGCCGGCGAGGATTCCATAAGGGAGATCATTCCTTTCCCCATGAATAAAAATGCAGAGGATCTTATGATGGGGGCGCCTGCAGCTGTAGCAAAAGGGCAGCTTGATGATGTTCATATCGCGATAACGGAGGAACCTGACCGGGAGTAGGCTGCTGCCCCGGGAAGGCCCGTTTTTATTTTAATTTACATAATTATTATTTTTCTTCAACCAGATTTGGGTCTTTTTTTCATCTTTTGACTGAAAAACCTCAATATATTGTTGAAATAATACTTGTTATGTGTTATATTTTCAATCAGTTGGGTTACATAAAACCAAGTGGCAATGAAGATGGCTGTTCGTTTTTGCATGGCCTGAATCTGCCACGATTTATTTTTTTTCGTATAATCCGTATATAGATACAGGTATGATCCCTGACTTCCTGCGCAGAAAAAAGGTTGACCGCGCAGGAGCCCGGTCAGATACGATATGCTGAATCAGGGGAATGTGGTTTTGCCATGTTCCCTTGAAGGATTGTCTGCTGTTTGTATTAAACTGTGATCGGGATACGGATTATGCAATTAATTCAGGAGGATAATGTTTATGAAAAAAAGGAAACTGATCAACAGAATTCTAACTGTCATTTTGGCATCCGTTTTCCTTACAGCCAATGTTCAGTCGGTTTATACCGTGCTGGCAGATGAGGATTATGATGACTATGACGGGGGCGACTATGATGATGCGTATGATGAACCTGAGCCGGAGCCGGAACCCCAGCCTGAGCCTGAGCAGCCTCAGCCTGAGCCGCAGACTGAGCCGCAGACTGAGCCGCCGACAGTAGCTCCCGCTCAAACGCCTGCGGCTGAAGGAGCAGATAGTGCTACGCCTGATCCGCTCCGTCCGGCGAGCTTTGCCGGTGTATCTTTCGGTACTTTGAAAGAGGGGGATGATATTCCTCTTCCGAAGACCATCGTTATTTCGAATCCTAACAAATATGATGTGGGCCTTTCGGGAGGCATAACATCCAAGTCGTCAAGCTTTCAGCTTGGTGAATTGCCTTCTTCAATTCCTGCAAGCGGACAAGTGAGAGTGGATGTAAAGCCTGCAATGAAATCGCTTTCGGCCGGTGATTATTCCGCAACGATCCTGATCACGGTCCATGCCAACGGCCAAAGCATGGACGCCTCGCAGTCTGTATCACTAAGGGTAGAGAGGAATCAGGAACCTGAAAAGAAGGGTTCGGACGGGGATGAACCTGACATCGAGCCGGGAAAAAAGTCACAGCCTGCGTCTGAGGAGCCT
>CADCRB010000005.1 GCA_902803745.1 uncultured Lachnospiraceae bacterium | reverse complement strand
GATCGCACCCTATAATAAAGAAGATATGACGGAGTTTAATCCTGCGTATCTTGCCGGTTTTTTTGCGGATACAGCGGATGTTGAAGCCGATGTATATGCTGAACAGGCGCTTGCAATGGCTGAAGATCACGTCATAAAGAATGTTGAGTCACAGTTCAGAGCCGGTGCCAGAGTGGAGCTTCCTTCTGCCGCGCAGGCAAAAAGTGAGCTGTTCGGGAGCAAGATCATAGATAGTCATCTTAATCTTTTTCCCGTGTGGTTTTTAACCTGGCGAAAGGGTGACAGGCTTGCTTACGGTGTGATTAACGGAGAGACAGGAAAGATATCTGCCGATATTCCGGTAGATATCGGCAAGTTCCTTAAGACATCTGCGATAATAGCGGTGGTGCTGTTTATCGTATCCTGTATAGCAAGTGTGCTTATTCTTCCTGCCACTGTTTTGATGATATCCTCTGTTGCTGCACTGACCGTACATTATTTCTACAGACAGGAGATTATTTCCATAGTTGACAGGGAAAGCCATGCAAATGATCTGGGGGCATTAAGCGGAGAAGCGCTTGAGGAAGCTAAGCAGGGAATCAGAAAGCATGGTGTGAAAAAAAATAATGGCATTACCAAGATCGTAGGCGTGATGGTGACGTTTGCTGTACTCTTTGTGCTGCTTTCGGGTTCGTCGGCCAGGACGCGATCTGTTGTCATCTGCTTCATTGCCTGTGTAGCGGGAATAATTATGCAGGTGACGGTTTTGAGATATTGTGCAAAACTCAAGGAACAGAGCATGAAAATGATAGTGCTCTTTCCTTTAGCTGCGGAGATCGTTGCTTTTCTTATAGCACTTACTGCACCGGTTCACGATTGGGTTTACTATGCAGGAAGTATAATCGCTCTTGCAGCATCAGCTCTTGCATCATTGAGCATGATCAAACAATATAATCTGCTTACAACCCGGCCCATCCCGGAATTTCACAACAGGGAAGGAGGTAATAAAGATGTCGGTAAATAAAGCATTCAGATATTTAGTAATACAGGCTGTTGCGGTTATGTCCTTGGTATTATTTGTCAGACCTGCATTTGCGTATGAGGCTCAATACTTTAATAAAGAGAGCGGCTATGGAGCTTATATCATAGATGAAGAGGATCTTCTGACTGATGAGGAGGAGGAAGAGCTGCTGTATGATCATATGAAGCCGATCACTGAGTATGGTGGAGTCTCCTTTGTTACTACATCATCAGAAAATGCCGAGAAGACGGCGGCGGATTTTTGCTACAGTCTTTTTAATAATGACAGCGGAACGACTCTTGCGATTGATATGGGAGACAGGAAAATTTCCATTATGAGCAGCGGAGCGATATATAAGACAATCAATAAGAGCTATGGGAATATAATCACCGATAATATTTACAGCTATGCAACGGAAGAGGACTATCTGGGATGTGCCGAAGAGGGCTTTGACGAGATGCTTGTGAAACTTGAAGGCGGAAGGATAGCAGAACCAATGAGATACGTATCCAATTTCCTGATGGCAATAGTATTTGCTCTTGTATTCAACTTCATTTATGTATGGTTTATGAAGGGGAAGGTTTCAGTGGACAGTGAGGCTCTTATCGCGGCTGCCGCCGGAGCTGTGATAGGGACAGCGGTTGGAAAGAATCTTGTGAACAGCCGAAAGGTTCGACATACCTCGAGCTCAGGCAGCGGGGGCTCCGGTGGCGGAGGCGGCGGAGGGTTTTCCGGCGGCGGAGGAAGCCATAGCTTCTAAAAGACAATGCAGTATAAACGTTTCGTGATAGTGAACCCTCTTAGAATAAGGGGGTTCATTTGTTTTTGGATTAAACTATTGACGAAACGTTTCGCCCTGTGGTATAGTTTTTTGTGGCGCATTCTTCCGGACTAAGTCAGAGATATAGCTCTGTTTTATGAGGAGAGTAAAATGAGAGATTTATTACTTGGAATAGATATTGGAACAAGCTCATGCAAGGTTGCGGTGTTTGAACCGGACGGAACCGTTGTAACAGCTAAGAATGCAGAATATGAGGTATATCGTCCCCATCCCGGATGGGCCGAACAGGATCCGGAAGACTGGGTGAAAGGTGTATATGACTGCATCAAAAGGATATTTGCGGAAACAGATGTTAAAGCTTCTGAAATAAAAGGTATAGGTGTCGACGGACAAGGCTGGTCAGCAGTGGCTATAGACGGTGACGGAAAAGTTCTCATCAATACTCCTATTTGGATGGATATGCGGGCACAGGATGTTTGCGACAGGCTGAATGAGGAAATAGGAAAGGATGAGATATTCGCACTCGCCGGAAACCCTCTGATGCCTTCCTATACTACACCGAAGATAATATGGTATAAGGAGAATTACCCTGAAATATACGGCAAAATAGAGAAAGTATTGCAGTGCAACAGTTTTCTTGTGTACAGACTTACTGGAGAGATATCGCAGGATGTAAGTATGGGATACGGTCTGCACTGCTTTGACATGCGGAAGGCCGAATGGGACAGCGATATGGCTAAAGCGCTTGGGATACCTGAGGCCTTCCTTCCTCCCATTTTTGAGTGCACCTCGGTAGTTGGAAAAGTCAGTGAAGAGGCAGCGTCTCAGACAGGGCTATGCATCGGGACTCCTGTGGTTGCAGGGGGCCTTGATGCCGCATGCGGAACACTTGGTGCAGGAGTTGCGAGACCCGGTGAAACTCAGGAGCAAGGCGGGCAGGCAGGAGGAATGAGCATTTGCATAGATGAATACGCCGCGGATCCAAGGCTGATCCTGGGATACCATGTGGTGCCCGGAACCTGGCTATTACAGGGTGGTACTACCGGAGGCGGCGGTGTTATGCGATGGTTTGAGCAGAATTTTGCAGACTATGAAAGATCAAACAACGCCGGTAAATCTTCGCTGATACAGCTTAATGAGATAGCAGAAAAAGTTCCGGCAGGATGCGAGGGGATGGTGTTTCTGCCTTACATGAATGGAGAACGCACCCCAATCTGGGATCCGGAGGCCAAGGGCGTTTTCTATGGACTGGATTTTTCTAAGACGAAGGGCCACTTTGTTAGAGCCTGTATGGAAGGGGTTGCTTTTGCCCTCCGCCATAATCTTGAGGTTGCTGCGGCTGCGGGTGCCGGAGTGGATGAGCTTAAGGCAATGGGAGGCTCTGCGAATTCTACACTTTGGACACAGATAAAGGCAGATGTTACGGGAAAAAAGATCGTCGTTCCGGCAAGTGACACAGCAACTACTTTTGGTGCTGCAATACTGGCGGGGGTCGGAGTGGGGATATATCCGTCATGCGCGGAAGCGGTTGACAAAACTGTGCATGTGATCAGAACGCATGAGCCTGATCCGGCAATGAAGGAGATTTATGACAAGACATACGTCGTTTACCGTGAGATATATGAGCAGCTGAAGGATACGATGCATAAATAGCAGCGTGAAAAGAGAATGCCCCGAAAAAATAATATGAAAGAGAGGAGAGTATTATGAAAGCAGGAGTAGTGCATGCGAGGGAAGACATACGATATGAGGATATTGAAAAGCCGAAGGCTGATCCCGGTAAGGTAGTGGTAAAAGTAAAATATACCGGTATATGCGGATCGGACATTCCGAGGGTTAACGGTGACGCATGCCATTATTTTCCCAATGTCCTTGGACATGAGTTTTCGGGAGTGATCGATGAGGTCGGAGAGGGAGTGACGACGGTTGCGGTCGGAGACAGGGTCGCAGGTATACCGCTGGTGCCCTGCATGAAATGCGAGGACTGCCAGAAGGGCAACTACTCGCTTTGCAAGCATTACAGCTTCATCGGTTCGAGAGAGTTCGGGAGTTTCGCAGAGTACGTAGCAGTACCCGAAAAGAACGTGGTGAAGTTTTCTGATGATGTGGATTTTATAAAGGGCGCATTTTTTGAGCCTGCTACAGTAGGACTGCACGGACTGGAGCGTACTGATTACAAAGGCGGAAAGACCGTCGCTATCCTCGGAGGAGGCACCATCGGCATGATGACAATGCAGTGGGCTAAGATCTTCGGAGCGAAGACTACCGTAGTATTTGATATCGTGGACGAGAGGCTCGACCTGGCGAAAAGGCTTGGAGCCGATGCCGGGATAAATACGCTGCAGGAAGGCTTCATGGATAAGGCGAAGGAGCTTACCGGGGGCAGAGGCTTTGATTATGTATTTGAGACTGCGGGAAATACCATCACCATGAAGATGGCATTTTCTCTTGCGGCAAATAAGGCGGAGGTATGCTTTATCGGAACACCTACAAAGGATCTCTCATTTACGGTTGATGAGTGGGAGAACATGAACAGGAAAGAGTTTAAGCTTACGGGTTCATGGATGTCCTATTCGGCGCCTTTCCCGGGACACGAGTGGGAGCTCACTGCCCACTATTTCGGAACAGGGGAACTCAAATATGATGATTCCTTCGTATACAGGATCCAGCCTCTTTCAAAGATAGCCGAAGCTTTCGAGTGGTTCAAGACACCCGGAACGGTAAAAGGCAAGGTACTGATCGACAGTGAGAAATGACGACAGGCAGAAGCTGAAAGCCGGAAGAACAGCTTTTCCGGATCTTTGGAAAAATAAAACAGATTCACTTATGTTCAATAATGAAAGGAGAGCATCATGGGAGTAGATCCAAGCAAAGTACCACAGATCACATTGTACACAGGCGACAAGGTTCCATGCATGGGCATGGGCACCTTCGGATCCGACAGATTCACCGCTGAGGAGGTCAGTAACGCGGTGGCGGGAGCCATAAGGGCCGGCTATCGTATGTTTGACTGTGCCGCATGCTACGGCAACGAGGATCAGATCGGAGAAGTATTCAAGGCAGCATTCGACGAGGGAGTGGTAGAGAGAAAAGATCTCTATATCATGACCAAGGTTTGGAATGACATGCACAGGGAAGTAGAGAAGTCCGCAAGGAAGAGTATCGCGGATCTTCAGTGCGACTATATAGATCTTTTCTTCATCCACTGGCCTTTCCCGAACTATCATGCACCGGGATGCGATGTGGACTCAAGAAACCCTGATTCCAAGCCTTTCTCGGTAGAGGAGTTTATGGACACCTACCGCCAGATAGAGGAGCTCGTGGACAAGGGACTGGTGCGCCATATAGGTATCTCAAATATGACCATACCCAAGCTTGAGCAGGTAGTAGACAAGTTCCGTATCAAGCCCGTGGCATGCGAGCTGGAGCTTCATCCCTGCTTCCAGCAGCAGGAGCTCTTTGATTATCTTAAGGCTCATGACATACAGCCGATCGGCTTCATGCCTTTAGGCTCGCCCCAGAGGCCCGAGAGAGATATCGTGGCTACCGACATCGCAGATATGCAGGTGCCCGAGTTCAAGGCTATCGCGGAGAAGCACGGCGTACACCCCGCTATCATCGCGCTGAAGTGGGCTGTACAGAGAGGACAGATACCCATTCCTTTCTCTATCCATGAGATGGAGTATGTGAGCAATCTGCAGTCTACACAGACAGAGCCTCTTACCGATGAGGAGATGGCTACGATAGCTACCCTTGAGAAGAACAATCGTCTGGTCAAGGGTCAGGTATTCCTGTGGCCGGGTGCTACGGACTGGCATGATCTCTGGGATGAAGACGGAGTGATCGTCGACTGCCCGGACGCAAAATAAATTATTTCAGGCTCAGAGGGATAGGATCCGGGATCTTATCCCTCCGGGCGTTTTACAGAAGTGTCGGAAGTAGTAATCCGGACACTGGATTAATAAATAACAGGAGTGAAATGATGAGTGATCTGATGAAGAAAATGGTACAGGACAGAAAGGCAGGAAAGAACGCAGGTGTGCCTTCGTACTGTACGGCAAATGACATAGTGATAGAAGCCCTTATCCGTCAGGCGAAAGAGCTTGATGTGGATATACTGATAGAAGCAACCGCAAATCAGGTGAACCAGTTCGGGGGATATACAGGGATGAAACCGGCAGATTTCCGTGATTTCGTATATGAGATCGCAGACCGCGCTGATTATCCTCATGACAGGATAGTGCTCGGGGGAGATCATCTGGGACCTCTCACATGGGTTGGCGAGCCTGAGGAGAGCGCTATGGAAAAGGCAGAGACTCTTGTGAAGCTTTTTGTCGAGGCAGGCTACAAAAAGATACATCTCGATACCAGCATGAGAGTCGCAGATGATCCTACAGACAAGCCCCTTACCGATGAGACGGTGGCAAGACGCGGAGCCAGACTTTATCAGGCCTGCGAGGACAGCTATCAGGAGCTCCTTAAGAAAAATCCGGATGAAAAGAGACCTGTGTTTATCATCGGAAGCGAGGTACCGATACCCGGAGGAGCACAGGAGCAGGAGGACAGCATCTCCGTGACGAAGCCGGAAGCGGTCCTTGCCACGCTGGAGGAATACAGAAAGCAGTTTGCGGGAATATCAGATTCCAAAGCGTTTGATAATGTGATCGCGATAGTAGTACAGCCCGGAGTCGAGTTCGGAGATGATGAAGTCTTTCCCTATAACAGAGAGAACGCGAAGGTTCTCTGCGAGAAGATAAAGACCTTTGACGGGATATACATGGAGGGACACTCCACTGATTATCAGCCTCCGGAATGCCTGAAGGAAATGGTAGAGGACGGTGTCGCTATCCTTAAGGTGGGACCCGCGCTGACATTCGCATTGAGAGACGGTCTTTTTGCGATGAGCGAGATAGAGAAGGTCCTTGTGCCTGAAAGCGATCAGGTTAAGTTCCCCGAGCTTCTGGAAAAGCTGATGCTTGAGGATACGTCGAAATGGGCTAAGTATTACCATGGGACAGAAAAGGAGATAGCGATAAAGAGACGCTTCAGCCTTTCCGACAGAGCAAGGTATTATTTCGCAATGCCGGAGATCAGGGAAGCGATAGCGAAGCTTATCGAGAATATCGATAAAGAAGAGATCCCGACAGGACTTCTGTATCAGTATATGCCGATCCAGTACAAGAAGGTCCGGGACGGAAAGCTTAAGAAGGATGCAAAATCACTTCTTATGAGCTTTGTAATGGATGCAGCTGATGACTACAACTACGCAGCAGGATATCTGAAGTAAATTCATCCTTAAGCGAAATACAAAGCAAGGAGAGAGACATATGCTGGTCACATCAAAAGATCTGTTGATGGATGCGCAGAAGAAGGGATATGCAGTCGGCGCATTCAATGTCGAAAATATGGAAATGGTAATGGCGGTGCTTGCTGCCGCGGAGGAGACGGGTTCACCCGTCATAATGCAGACAACACCCGGGACACTGAAGTATGCGGGACTTGATTATTACCTTGCAAATGTAAGGGCAGCAGCGGAGAGGACTAAGCTTCCCGTAGTGATGCACCTTGATCATGGTAACAGCTTTGAGCTTGCCATGCAGGCATATCGTACCGGATATACATCCATCATGATAGACGGATCTAAGCTCCCCTTCGAGGAGAATATAGCGCTGACAAAGAGAGTGACAGATGCCTGCCATCCGGGGAATATACCTGTAGAAGCCGAGCTTGGAAAGGTCGGAGGAAAGGAAGATGATCTGGAAAACGGAGATGATAATCCATACACCGATCCGGATGAGGCAAAGGAATTTGTGGCAAGATGCAATCCGGATTCCCTCGCAGTAGGAGTGGGTACATCTCACGGCGTGTACAAGGGAGTACCGAAGGTCAATGTAGAGGTTCTGTCAGCTATCCGTAAGGTAGTGGACATCCCCCTCGTGCTTCACGGGACATCCGGCGTGCCTGATGAGCAGGTCCGTGACTGTATAAGCAGGGGGATATGCAAGGTAAACTATGCTACTGATCTTCGGATTGCTTTTACCAGAGGAGTCAAGGCACATATGGAAGCTCATCCCGATGATTTCGATCCAAAGAAGTACTGTGCGCCCGCAATGGAAGAGGTGAAAAAGTACGTGATGCAGAAGATGGAAGTAGTCGGCAGCTGTAACAGGGCATGAAGTGATAAAGATCAGAGGAATGATAAATGGATGCTGCATGGATCGCGGAATATAAGAAAGAGACCGACAGGAACAGGAGAAAGCTCATCCTGGAACGGGAAAAAGAAGAGCATTCAGGAGAGCCTGAATTCGAGATAAGGGAAAAGCTATGGAATGCCCGCTATGACAGGAAGAACGGACAGGACATAGACTACGGGATCCGTGGCTGGGTTAATTTCCAGAGTATGAAGCGGAGAGTATACATGCCCGGAGAGGCAAAAAGGCTCAGAAAGGAGATTGACGGAGTAAAGTCCGACTGGCAGTTTCCTTTGTGCGAGGATTACGGAGAGACTGGGCAAAAAGCTCTTTCTGATGAACTTTTCAATATAGCTCTTTTTTACTATGAAATTTGCGAGAGAGATAAGACCTATAATTCAGTGGTTTTGGGCCTTGGACATATTTCAGATGAAAAAAGAGCCGTCAAGATAGCGAAGGAAGTTAAGTTAATGACTGAGGTTATACCTGAGGATCTTAATATCTCTGATGAATTCGAGCTGTTTATAAAGTCGGCGAAAGAGGCGTTCCGTTACAAGTATCCGTCTGAGGCAGAAGTCTGATATGCGCAGAAAGACGGAATACGTCAGATATGGATTTGAGTTATGGGGAGAGAATATCTGATATGGCAGCTACAATAAAGGACATAAGATCGGAAACCGGGCTGGGTCTGGCTACTATCTCAAAATATCTGAACGGAGGCAATGTTCGTTCGGAAAACAGACAGAAGATAGAGGAGGCTATAAAAAAACTTGACTATCATCCGAATGAGACAGCCAGGTCCCTTGTTACGAAGCGAACAAGAACGATAGGATTTGTTGTGAATAATATTGCTTCTAACTTTTCCGGGGTGCTGCTGCAGCATGCTTCAGCGTATCTGCATGACAGGGGGTACGGCATGATGATATGTGACTCCAACCTTGATGAAGAGCAAGAGGCTGAAAGCATAAGGTTCTGTGTGGAAAAGCAGGTGGATGGTATCCTTCTGATACCGGTGTCGAAAGATCCATCTTCGCTGGGATCAGCTGAAAAAAGCGGGATTCCTGTGGTGTTGCTTGACCGGGAGCTGGACAGCGATGACTTTGACTGTGTGATAATAGATAACTCCAATGCTGCTGAACGCGCTGTGGATTATCTGATAAAGTGCGGACACAGAAAAATATCAGTGATATACTCCGGCGAATATACCGGCAGCGAAAGATTCAAGGGATATAGGAGATCAATGGAAAAAGCAGGAATAGATGTACCGGAAAAGTATATGTTCTCAGGTCGCACGCATTCTGCTGAGCTGGGATACAACAGCATGAAAGAATTGCTGAAGCTGAAGCTGAAAGAAAGACCTACTGCCGTTCTTTCCACGAATTATGAGGTTAGTCTCGGAGTGATAATGGCTCTAAACGAATCGGGGGTGAAATGCCCGGAAGAAATCTCGCTTATTGGTTTTGATGAATTGATCCTTCCTATGGTCATGAAGCCGAGGCTGACTCTGGTGGCTCAGCCGATGGAGGAGATAGCATCAGAAGGAGCACGAATACTCCTGCAGAGGATTGAGGAAGGAAGGAAGAACCCTCCCCAGAAGGTTAGCCTTTATGCAGCGCTAAAAGAAGGCGAATCGGTTCGCGAATTGTGAAATATTTTAGTTGACACATGGCAAGATATATAATAAAATAATTAAACGAAACGTTTCGTTTGTGAAAACAGACGAAAACTATGGTTTAACAGATCGGAGGGAAATGTGGAAAAGATCAAACAGAATCCTTTTGTGAAAAAGGTCGGGTTCAACAGGATTGTATTGTTTTGCGTAATGATCCTGATGTATGTAGCCTTTTCAATCATGGTTCCGGGATTTTTTGGAAAAGCGCGAATCATGAGTATAATGAATTATGTTTATTTCCTTGGCTTTCTATCGTTGGGAGTAACATTTGTAATAGCAACGGGAGGCATAGATTTCTCGATCGGACCGGTCATGTTCTGCTGTGGACTTATTTCTGGATATACCATGTTAAATAAGGGAGCTCCGGTTGTTGTTTCACTTCTTATAAGTGTTTTAATAGGATTTCTATTCGGAACATTTAACGGTTATCTGGTGTCCTATTGGACAATACCTCCATTTATAGTATCAATGGCTTCTATGAATATCGCAAAAGGAATAGCGGCGGTTTATACGAAGACCCAGTCTGTAAGCTGGCCGCTGGGAAATGATCCGGAGCGGGGATGGTTCAGAAACCTTGTTACCTACAAAGGATTTCCGGTGGGGCTTGTGATATTCCTGTGTGCGGCATTTATATGTATGATAGTTCTGAATAATACAAAGCCCGGAAGGTATATCCTCTGTCTCGGAAGCAATCGTGAAGCAGTAAGACTTTCAGGTGTTGATACAAAGAAGTGGGAAATGCTTGCTTATGTAATATGCGGAACACTGGTAGGCATAGCGGCAATCTTCTTTGTGGGTGCGTATACAACGGTTCAGCCTGGATATGGTGATCAGTACAATAACGAAGCTATTGCGGGTTGCGTTATGGGTGGAACATCAATGGTAGGCGGTCTTGCCTCGATCGGCGGTACCGTGATAGGTGTGCTTATTATATCGTTGCTTCAGGAAGGGATCCTGGCGCTGGGATTTGCAAAGGATATACAGCTCATAGTTACAGGGCTTATCGTTATAGTCGTGGTTTATGCGGATGTTATGACACGCCGCAGGAAGAATTAAGGGGAGGAGCTTAACGATGGCTGATGCGATTCTTGTAATGGAAGATATAGACAAGTCGTTCCCCGGCGTGCATGCTTTGGACCATGTCCATTTTGACGTGCGCAGCGGTGAAGTACATGCTCTTATGGGAGAGAACGGCGCAGGCAAATCAACGCTTATGAAGGTTCTCACCGGTATATATTCCAAAGATTCAGGGACTATCACCTATGAAGGAAAGGAAGTTGCATTTACGAATACCAGAGAGGCTCAGGATGCAGGAATAGTTATCGTGCACCAGGAGCTTAATATGGTAGGGGATCTTACTGTTGCTCAGAATATTTTCATCGGGCGGGAGTTTATGAAGGGCTTTGCTATCGATGATAAAAAGATGATAGAGGAATCAAAGAAACTTTTTGATGAGCTCCATATCGATATCAATCCCAGAGATAAGATGAGTGATCTGACAGTAGGAAAGCAGCAGATGTGTGAGATAGCAAAAGCTATTTCCCATCAGGCAAAGGTCATTATTTTTGATGAGCCGTCAGCAGCACTTACAGAAAAGGAGATCGAGGATCTTTTTGTAATTATCAGAGATCTGAGAGAAAAGGGGCTTGCAATAGTATATATTTCCCATCGTATGGATGAGATTAAGGTGATCACGGACAGAGTCACAGTCATGAGAGACGGGGGTTATGTCGGAACACTTATTACTAAAGATTGTACAAAAGAAGATATTATTAACATGATGGTGGGTCGTGTTATATACGAAGATCCTAAGACTGAGAGCAAGGTGCCAAAGGATGCTCCGGTAGTGCTGAAAGTTGAGCACTTAAATGCGGGCAGAATGGTGCAGGACGTAAGCTTTGAGCGTAGGAAGGGCGAAATCCTTGGTTTCTCCGGACTAATGGGAGCTGGAAGAACAGAGACAGCACGGGCTCTCTTTGGAGCGGATCCGAAGACGAGCGGAGATATCTACGTAAACGGAGAGAAAGTTACAATTAATTCGCCGCAGGATGCGGTTAAGCATGGGATAGGATATCTTTCTGAAGACCGGAAAAGATACGGTATTGTCGTGCAGAAGACTATTACGGAAAATTCAACCCTTGCATCTCTTGACAACTATATGAGCGGTTTTTTCATCAACAAGAGTGAGGAAAAAAAGGTAACTGAAAAATACATACAGGAGCTTGCTACAAAGACTCCGAGTTCGGACCAGCTTGTGGTGAATCTTTCAGGTGGAAACCAGCAGAAGGTTGTCATTGCGAAATGGCTGGTGAGAAACTGTGATATTCTTATATTTGATGAGCCTACAAGAGGTATCGATGTAGGTGCAAAAAATGAGATTTATAAGCTTATGAACAAGCTTGCGTCAGAAGGAAAATCGATCATAATGATATCCTCAGAGATGACGGAAATCCTTAGAATGAGTGACAGGATAGTTGTTATGTGTGAAGGAAAGAAGACCGGTGAACTTGATATTTCCGAGGCGACGCAGGAAAAGATCATGGATAAGGCAACGCGTGATATTGCATAAAACAGAGGTGGAATAATGACAAAAAAGAAATCAATTTTAGCTGATCAAAGATTCATAGTACTCCTGGTAATTATCGCGCTGGTGGTTATCTATATGATCTTTAGTCCGGAATTCAGGAAGTATTCTTCGATACTGTCAATGCTGGATTTTTCATACTATGATGTGCTGATGGCGATCGGTGTTACGTTCCCGTTGATCACAGCTGGCGTCGATCTTTCAATAGGTACAGGAATGGTCTGTTATGCACTTTGCGCTGGAAGACTAATAAGGGATTTTAACTGCCCTGTATTGGTTGCTATGCTGATATGTGTTCTTTTCGGAACAGTGGTGGGATTTGTGAATGGCAACCTTATCGGTGTTATGGGTCTTCCTCCGTTTTTGGCTACCCTTTGTACTTGCATGATAACCAGAGGAATCAGCTCAATGGTTATGGCTACACCCTGGCCGACGAACAAGCAGCCTGGCGGGTGGTTCCACTCCATTTTCAAACTGACATTTGGGTCTGGGAGAAATGCGCTAAAGCTGCCTATTGGTTTTGTGATCGTTGTAGCCCTGGTGCTGCTTATGGAATTTGTTCTGAATCACACGAAGTTTGGAAGATATACTATAGCAATCGGAAGTAATAAGGAGGCTGTAATCCTCTCGGGTATAAATGTTAAGTTCTATCATGTAATGGCTTACACAATCTGCGGTATGTTTGCCGGTCTCGCGGCTATAGCTTATGCAGCGGTCGTGCCTACCGTGCAGCCCGGTACAGGAGCAGGACTTGAGCTCGACGCCATAGGAGGCGTCTTCGTAGGCGGCGTGTCGGCTACAGGTGGCTATGGCTCAGTACTTGGAACGCTTGCAGGTGTATTTGTCATAGTACTACTGAAGACAGGACTGCCTTATGTGGGACTTCAGGCGAACTGGCAGCAGATCATTACAGGCATGGTTCTTATCGGAGCAGTCATGATCGACGTTGCAAAGAGACGGAGGATGGCTAAGGAGCAGTAAAAGAGGTATGTAGCACAATAGGGTGTTTACATATATAGATTTCATTATTTTATAAAGGAGAAGAAAATTATGAAAAAGAAAGTACTGGCAACATTACTCAGCGCAGCAATGGTAATGTCATTGCTGGCAGGATGCGGTGGCACAGCGGCACAGCCCGCAGCTGAGCCTGCAGCACAGGAAGCAGCACCTGCAGAGGAAGCAGCTCCCGCAGAGGAGGCAGCGCCTGCAGAAGAGGCAGCTCCCGCAGAGGAGGCAGCACCTGCAGAAGAAGCAGCCCCCGCAGAGGACGCTCCTGCAGCAACCGGTGGATCAGGTGAGTATACCGGCGGCACACAGTTTGACGGTGTAACAGCTAAGGAAGCTTACAAATTCCCTGTAGACGTTAAGTCTTTCCAGTCAACATACTGGCAGGCAGCTCTTAAGGGTATGGATATGGCTAAGGCTGAGCTTGGAGTTGATTATGATGCACACGGTCCTAACTCTGAGTCAGATATAGCTGATCAGGTTAACATGCTTAATTCAGATATCAACAGCAACCCTCCCGGAATTGCACTTGCAGCATGCGACACAAACTCTGTGCTTGATTCTCTTAAGGACTGCGCAGACAAGAAGATCCCTGTAGTCTGCTTTGATACCGGTGTGGCAGATGCTCCCGAGGGTTCGGTAGTTGCTACAGTTGCTACTGACAATACCCAGGCTGGTGAGGTTGCAGCTGAGAATATGTATAAAGCTCTTAAGGACGTTATAGCAGGAGCTGACAAGCAGGTTCGTATCGGCGAGATAAATCAGGACGCTACAGCTCTTAATATTCAGCAGAGAGGAATGGGATTTGTTAACAAGATTACCGATCTGATCGTGGCTGATGGCAAGACTGTTGCAGTTGTAGGTAACGAGTTCTACGCAAATGAGGCTAAGAAAGCTCATTCTGATCTTGCAGATGAGAAGTCGGCAGATGTTGTTATAGAAGTTGCAGTTCCTGCACAGACGACTGTTGAGCTTTGCTCAGCTCAGGCACAGGCCATCCTTTCAAAGGAAGACACTATAGGAGTATTTGGTTCAAACCAGACAGCAGCAGAGGGACTTCTTGCAGCAGATGCAAACCTTTCACTTCTTGGAACTGATGCAGCAGCAGGTGACGTTATCGGTGTTGGATTTGACGCTGGCTCAATTATAAAAGGTGCTATTTCAGACGGCACAATGTATGGTGCAGTTACACAGTCTCCGCTGATGATGGGTTACTATGCAATCTATGCCCTTACAATGGCTGCAAACGGCGACAAGGTTGAGGACTTCCCTACAGCAGGATATTGGTATGATGCATCCAACATGGATGATGCAACCATAGCTCCGAACCTTTACGACTAAGGAAACGTATTCCGAATTATCGTAGCATGACGAGAGTGTATTATCAGCAAAGTCATGCATAGTCGTACAAGAGACTGTACGTTACAACCGCGGCTCTCTCTCCGGAGAGAGCCGCTTTATTTCAAAAAAGGAGAAGGAATATGCTTAAAGGGATACCTAAGATCCTGCCTCCGGAGTTGTTAAAAATACTCTGCGAGATGGGGCATACTGATGAACTGACGATAGGTGACGGAAATTTTCCGGGAACTACTTACGGAAAGAAGGTCATACGGATGGACGGTCATGGCGTGCCTGAGATATTGGATGCAATACTGCAGGTATTTCCGCTTGATACATATGTAGAGCATCCGGTGACTCTAATGGCGGTAGTAAAAGGTGATACGGTAGAAACGCCGATTTGGGACACCTATAAGGAAATAGTAAGAAAGTATGATGAAAGAGGAGATGCCTGCTTTGAGGAGATTGATAAATGGGAATTCTACGACAAGACAAAGGAACATTCCTCTGTAGTCATACAAACAGGAGAATCAGCGCTATATGCGAATATCATCCTTAAAAAGGGAGTAGTAGTAGATTAAAAAACAGGCAGGGCTAAATAAGCCCTGCCTGTTAAAATATCATTTTGTACCAAAGATCCTGTCGCCTGCATCTCCCAGACCGGGACAGATGTATGCGTCCTTGTTTAGCTCACGGTCTAAATGGCCTACATAGATCTGGATGTCCGGGTGAGCGTCAGAAAGAGCTTTAAGACCAACAGGTGCAGCAATAATGCACATGAATTTAATCTTCTTCCCACCATGTTCCTTTATCAGATTGATCGCATCAATGGCTGACCCGCCAGTTGCCAGCATCGGATCAGTTACTATGATTATTCTTTTTCCGATAGGGCTGGGAAGCTTGTTATAGTAAGCACAGGGGTTATGAGTCGTTTCGTCCCTGTACAGTCCGATATGTCCAACTTTTGCGTTCGGAAGAAGATTTAATAGACCGTCAGCCATACCAAGCCCTGCTCTTAAGATAGGAACTATGGCCTGTTTCTTTCCCTTGATCATCGGTGACATGCATTTTTCGATAGGGGTTTCGATTTCAACATCTTCAAGCTCAAGATCCCGTAAAGCTTCGTAGCCCATAAGCATTGCTATCTCGTTTATAAGCTTTCTGAACTCTGCGGTTCCGGTGGACTTATCGCGTAGTCTTGTAATCTTATGCTGGATCAAAGGGTGATCAAAAATTTCAATATTTTTATTGAAGTCAGTCATTATCAGCGCTCCTTTTCATTGTAACTTGTCCGATAAAGTCCGGAGAGGAATCCAGATATCGAAAGATGTATTCTACTCTGATGAACAATATCATTGTATCAAAAAAACGGCAAATATGGTATCATCTATGATATGGGAAAACAGTCGATACAAACCGGTGAGATACTTCATGCTTCAAATGAGAGGGTAAGAGAGCTCGAGATAGTTATTAAGGGCTCTTTTATTGCTACATCGGGAAGTGTGATCCTTGAAATTCCTTACGGATCTATTATCGGACTCTATGAGACTCCTGGAGAGAAGTATCGTTTTGACTATGAGGCCAAAGAGGATTCAATGGTAGTGTCTTACTCTTATCACAATGAGGATAACATACGGGCTATCTTAAAAGGAAATCCGCAGATTGCTCCAGTCATAACAAATGCAGCCATATTTGCTGTACGGGGTATTTTTGAAAAGACTGCACAGCATATTGAAGCATGCCTTGAGCTTGCGGATATGCTTGGAATAGAGGAAAAGAACAGATACAATCTGTATGTATGGAGAAATGAGTATTTCAGATCGATAGCAAAGCTTTTGCCGTCAAAGGATATTGCATTCTGTACCGGTACAGTTCTATATGCATACGAATATCTTCAGGAGTTGTCTCCGATACTGGCTGAGCTCATAGAAAGAAAGAGCGAATATGGTCTGCAGCTGATGTCAAGGGATGATATAACTATCGGGGAAGATTCAGAGAGCGTAGATGACGACTATACCGGGGAAGAAGACAGCGGAGTTAATGAGGATGATATAGAGGAGCTTGTAGAAAAAGAGGCAGGAGACAGGAGCGAAATAAGAAGTGAATCTGCCCCGGTCCAGGAAACGATCACAGGAGGCCTCGAGCAGATAATAGAATATTCGGGGATTGATGATGCAAGGGCTGAGACCATACGGAAGCTGATAACAGAGTTTACCGGGCTAAATGATAAGGGTTCTCCGGAAGACAGCGTCAGATTAATGAGACGTCAGATCAGCGAGATCTTCTTTGTTATGTACGAAGGAGTTTTCTTCAGGGCGGTAATGGAAAAGGAAATACCGACCGTGATTAAAATGTTCCTGTATTATGGATTTGTGGATGAAAAGCTTGCCGGAGAAAAGAATACACAGGTGCTGGAGAGCCTTGCAGCATCCTATGAGCCTGATCCGGAGGGCAATGTATTAACAGCGTTTGAATGGCTCTGTTTGATCTTTCAGGGAAAAGTCGAGCCGTCAAAGAATGAATTTGATATGGAATTTCCAAAGTACCTTAAGCAGCAGTATGATGACGGCGAGATCAAGATGGATGAGATGAAAAGGCTCTCCAACGATAGGAAGGCAAAGGTTTCCTTTGAAATACAGAATTTTATCAAACTTGGAAGCCGTATGACATATGGACGGATCAGTTCATATGTGCCGGTATTTACGGAAGAGAGTTCTCCGAGACCTCCGGCAAAAAGTGTTACAACATACAAAGCAGTGCATGATACACTTAACATGATTCGAAATATTGATTATAGCTGCTTTACACGACAGATAGTCTATTCTAATACCGATATTGGAGTTACAAGGGAATTCATAGATACGGAAATACTCCCATACATCATACTGATGCCAAACGGAGGTACGCGATCTGCGCTATGGCAGGAAATATCGGGAGCATACCGCAATACTCCGGGACGAATGATGATGCCGATGTTTCTTGACAAAGATGTCAGTGCCCACGTACTGCGTCTTGCCGGTGAATTCAGATGGGAGATGTGCCGGAGAGAACAGGGCGTACACTGGAATGACGTGACTGTCCCGTCACTTACATCTTTTTTCTGTGATTACCTGCAATTTTATAGGAAGAACCACGAGCTTTCTCCGGACTTGCGTGAAAAAATAAAGGCCCAGCTCCAGTCAGCGAGGAACTCATCAAAGGCTGTATTCGTGTCAGATTATATGAACTATGTAGTATATGAGAGCGCAGGGTCCTTGAGACTCAATAAGGTATCCAGGGATATCATATTCCGTTTTTGCCCATTTTCGAAAGAGATACGGGATAAGCTGAAGACTTCAAGTCACGCGTATCAGAAACTCATTGAAAGATATGATATCAAGCTTGCACAAAAACTTCGGCTTATGGAGATCGTATATTCAAAGATAGATAAAGCGGGGGCTGCTGTTCCTGCGGAGATAAAACATCAAAGGGAATTCCTTGGAAAATAGCTTTACGCTACAGTGGACAGTTGCACTTTGTCCGACCTGGAGGTGAATATGGGCGACCTAATGTATGAAGGCGAGAATTACGCTGAACTTCTGACCACAAAATATGCAGAAGATATCCTAAAACTGTCTAGATATATCCCATATTTTGAGAACAAAAAGGGAAGTGATGTCGCGACAAAATATGAAGGAGAGGATGGACAGGCAACATTGAAATTTCCTGTATATGATTCTACTCTTTTAGCATTCACAAAAGAGGCAGCAGAGACTTCTCTTATGGATTCCAACTATATTTATAAATACAGGCAGTATCATATCAGCACCGAGATCGCGGAGAAGAATGCAATAAAGGACGCAAAGCTGAAGGATATTGATCTTCTCAGGGCAATCCTGTCAAGGTACGTACTGGAGGGAAGATATAAGGGACCCAGATGGATCGAGGCAGCGGAGAGAGGAATATTCAGAGATGTACTTGTCAGACTTATGGAGCTATATGATTTTGTAAAGACCGATCACCGGATCGACACAAATAAATAAGAGGAGCAGAAAAAATGGTCAGAAGGATCTATGTGGAAAAGAAACCGGAATATGCCGTAAAGGCTGGTGAGCTGTATGAGGAGATTACCAGTTTTGTCGGAGTAAAAAACATGACGGGCTTAAGATATCTCATCAGATATGACATTGAAGATATCAGGCCCGAAATTTATAAAAAAGCATGCATATCTGTTTTTTCAGAACCACCCGTTGATCTGTTATATGAAGAAGACTTTCCAAAGAACGAAACGGATCTGGTGTTTGCAGTGGAATCGCTACCCGGACAGTTTGATCAGAGAGCAGATTCTGCAGAGCAGTGTATCCGTTTCCTTAATGATTCATCAAAATGCGTGATAAGGACAGCGGAGGTATATTGTATAAGCGGAAAGATCAGTAAATCAGATGCAGAAAAAATAGAAAACTATGTGATCAATCCCGTAGACTCCAGAATATCAGATTCGGTCAAGCCAAATACTCTTATAGAAAAATATGACGATCCGGATGACGTGAAGCTTTTTACCGGCTTTATCAAAATGACGGAAAAAGAATTGCATTCTCTTTATGATTCGCTGGGGTTGGCAATGACTTTCAGAGATTTCCTTCATATAAACGATTATTTTAAGAAGGATGAGAAGAGGGATCCTTCAGTAACTGAAATACGTGTTCTTGACACATACTGGTCAGATCACTGCAGGCATACCACATTTTCGACAGAGCTTAAGAATATCACTTTTGAAGAAGGATATTACAGAAAGCCAATAGAGGATGCATTCAGGGAATATCTCAAAATAAGAAATAATTATTATGGCGACAGACAGGCAGAAAAAGGCGGTGACAAATATATCGATCTTATGGATCTGGGTACTCTTGCCGCAAAGGAACTGAAGAAACAGGGAAGGTTAAAGGATCAGGAAGAAAGTAATGAGATAAATGCTTGTTCTATAGTAGTGCCTGTGACGGTAAAGGCCGAGAATGGAAAGACAAGGACAGAGGACTGGCTTGTCATGTTTAAGAATGAGACACATAATCATCCTACGGAGATAGAGCCCTTTGGAGGAGCAGCTACCTGTCTCGGAGGAGCAATAAGAGATCCTCTTTCCGGCCGGTCTTACGTTTATCAGGCGATGAGGGTCACCGGAGCAGCAGATCCTACTGTACCGGTCATCCGTACTATGAAGGGAAAGCTTCCCCAGAAAAAGCTGGTACGTGGTGCAGCGAAGGGCTATTCTTCATACGGGAATCAGATAGGGCTTGCTACCGGATATGTAAAAGAGATATATCATCCCGACTATGTGGCGAAGCGGATGGAGATAGGTGCAGTAGTTGCAGCGGCACCGAGAAAAAATGTTATTAGAGAAGATGCAGCCCCCGGCGATGTGGTGATTCTTCTTGGTGGTCGTACCGGCCGCGACGGTATAGGCGGAGCTACAGGTGCCTCAAAAGTTCATACGGAAGCATCTACAACGGTATGCGGAGCAGAGGTGCAGAAGGGAAATGCGCCAACAGAACGGAAGCTGCAAAGGCTTTTCAGGAGACCCGAAGTATCAAAACTGATCAAGGTCTGTAACGATTTCGGTGCGGGAGGAGTATCTGTGGCGATAGGGGAGCTGGCCCCCGGGCTTGAGATAGACCTTGATAAGGTGCCCAAAAAATATGCCGGACTTGATGGAACAGAGCTTGCGATATCGGAGTCTCAGGAAAGAATGGCTGTGGTCGTGCCTCCGGAGGATGTGGATGAGTTTATGAGGTATGCGTCAGAAGAGAATCTGGAAGCAACCGAAACAGCTCGCGTTACAAAGGAGCCAAGGCTCAGGATGACCTGGAGAGGAAAAAGAATAGTTGATCTGAAAAGAAGCTTTCTTGATACCAATGGCGCTCATCAGGAGACTGACGTTAAGGTCGTAATGCCTGATGAAAAGAAGGCCTATTTCCGGGAGATGGTTTCCGTTAAGGATCTAAAAAAGAAGTGGCTTGATACAGTGTCAGATTTAAATGAGTGCTCACAAAAGGGACTCGTTGAGATGTTTGACTCGTCCATAGGTGCGGCTACAGTGTTGATGCCATATGGCGGTAAATATCAGACGACACCAATACAGACTATGGTAGCGAAACTTCCTGCGCCGGAAGGAGAAGAAACAGATTCTGCCACATTGATGAGTTATGGCTTTGATCCTTTTATTTCGAGCTGGAGTCCGTATCACGGCGCAGTTTATGCAGTCACTGATTCCATTGCAAAGATCATATCTGCAGGGGGGGATATGAGGAGGATTCGGTTTACCTTCCAGGAATACTTCAAGAGGATGACGGAGGATCCGAAACGTTGGAGTGCCCCATTTACAGCGTTGCTTGGTGCCTTTGACGCGCAGATCCAATACGGACTTCCGTCAATAGGCGGTAAGGATTCTATGTCGGGAACCTTTGAGAAGATAGATGTACCTCCGACGCTGGTATCATTTGCGTTGGATGTTGCCTCGTCAAAGGACATTATCTCGCCGGAACTTAAGGAGGCAGGAAATCTTATAGTTAAATTTACGATTCCGATAGATGAATATGATCTTCCGGTATATAAGGATGTTTCGAAGCTTTATCAAGGGATAACAAAAGCGATTGGAAAGAAGGCGATACTTTCTGCATATGCTCTGGATGAAAAGGGAATAGCTCCTGCCATATCGAAAATGGCCTTCGGAAATATGATAGGTGTGACACTTGATAAAGGACTGTTGGCAGAAGAGCTTTTCCTTTCAGAAACCGGGAATATCATAGCCGAGGTAAAGGCAGACAAGACGGGCGATATAAAAGTTCCATATCGTGTGATAGGTCGGACAGTGAAGAGTCCATATATTACCTACAAAGAAACGAAGATCAGACTGTCTGAGATACAGGCAGATTATGACAGAACTCTGGAGAAAGTATTTCCGACAAAAAGTACGGATGTAAAAGACAGGCTTCCAGATTTTCTGGCAGATGCATCCTCGGTTCATATTTGCAGGCACAAGACGGCCAGACCAAAGGTATTCATACCCGTTATGCCCGGGACTAACTGTGAATATGATACGGCAAGAGCATTTATTAAAGCGGGCGCAGATACAGAGATCGGAGTCTTTGGAAATCTGTCTTCCGGCATGATACGAGAATCAGTCGAGGCATATGTGAAAAATATAAGGGATGCTCAGATCATCATGTTTCCGGGAGGGTTTTCAGCCGGTGATGAGCCTGACGGATCTGCGAAGTTCTTTGCTACAGCTTTCAGAAACGAAAAGATAAGAGAGGCTGTTCAGGAGCTTATTGATAAAAGAGATGGCCTGGTGCTTGGAATATGTAACGGCTTTCAGGCTGTAATAAAGCTGGGGCTGGTACCATATGGCAGCGTTATTGATGCTCAGAAAGAGGATTCACCTACTCTTACTTTTAATACTATAAACCGGCATGTATCAAAGATGGTATATACCAAGGTAGTAAGTAATCGATCGCCCTGGCTTAGAGAGGCTAAGCCAGGAGGAGTATATGTTAATCCTGCATCCCACGGTGAAGGCAGGTTTGTGGCATCAAAGGAGTGGATAGACAGACTTTCGCTTAACGGGCAGATAGCGACGAAATACTGTGATGCGGATGGGAATATTACCATGGACGAGTACTGGAATGTAAACGGTTCATATGAAGCAATAGAAGGTATTCTTTCGTCCGACGGCCGTGTTTTCGGAAAGATGTGTCATATTGAACGTAAAGGAGACAGGGTGGCCATTAATATCACGGGAGAGCAGGATATGAAGGTGTTTGAATCGGGAGTAGAGTACTTCAAGTGATCGGAGGGGAGACATGTCTCAAAAAAAGATAAGTGTTATTATACCCTGCTATAATGTATCAATGTTTTTGGACAGATGCATGGAGTCACTTGAAAAACAGACAATAGGAATAGAGAATCTGGAGATCATTCTCATCAATGATGCCTCAAAGGATGCGACATTGGGGAAAATTCTGCTTTGGGAGATGAAATATCCTGACAATATCATTGTTATACCTCTTGAAGAAAATGTGATGCAGGGAGCAGCGCGAAATATTGCACGGGGATACTGCAGTGCTGAATATATTGCATATCTTGATGCTGATGACTGGATCCTTCCCAATGCCTTTGAGAAGATATATAGGGTTGCAAGACAGAACAATGCGGATATTGTAAATTATCTTTCCCTGAAAACATATGTGGGGCCGGGAGAGGATGATCCTACTACTAAAAGCGGCAAACCGGACAGATTTGTAGAGGTGCATAATCCGCAGGAGAGACTGGAATTCTTTATGGGAGACTGCCCTCTGCTCAGAGGATGCTGGGATAAGCTCTTCAGAAGGGACTTTGTGGAGCAGTATGATTTGAAATTTGCAGAGGGAGTTTTTGACGAAGAAAGTCTTTTTACAACTCCGGCATATCTTCATTTCAAACGGATCTATCTTCTGAATGAGTATCTTCACAGATACTACCAGAATCCGATTAGTTCTACGTATAACCTCATGAGGGATATGAAACGCAGGGATGATAACATGAAAACCTGGGAGGAAACATACTATGCTATGAAAAATGATGGATCCCTGGAGGAAAATCATGAACTAGCAGAGTGGTTTTTTATTATTAATTATTATATTCGTTCTTTGGTATTTGCCACAGGAAGAGGCATACCGTATGATCTTGAAACCGTGAAAAGAATGCAGCGAAATGTCCGGGAATGGTTTCCGAATTTCAAACAGAATAAAAGCCTGCAGGCAAGACAACTGTACAAAGAACCAATGAAACTTATAGATATTCCGCTGTCAGAAGATAATTTTGCTGATTATAATGCTGCCTGGGAGGAAATAGTAAAGGCGTATCCTGAAGGTCTCTGATAAATGAAGAAGATCAGCATACTTATCCCCGTTTATAATACTGAAAAGTACATTAACCGCTGTGTGATGTCGCTTGTCCGTCAGAGCATAGGAGCCGGTGAACTGGAGATAATACTGATAAACGATGTTTCTGTCGACAATTCACTGGAATATCTGTACGCCTGGGAAAAAGAATTTCCTGAGAGTATCTGTGTTATCAACCTTACCGAAAATGTAAAACAGGGAGCTGCAAGGAATATAGCATTGCAATATGCCACCGGCGAATATATCGCATATCTTGATTCCGATGACTGGCTTGTGCCGGATGCGCTAAAGCTGCTGTATGAAAAGGCAAAGGAAACAGACGCGGAGATAACCGCATATCTTTCAAAGGATGTATCGGTAGAGGAGCAGGAAGCAAGAGGGGATGCCATACTGCTGGATAATGATATCGAAAGCGGGCTGGATGACGAGTATCTCGAAATAAGGGATATCACGGACAGGATAGTGCTCTTCTTCGGCGGCAAATCACAGAGAGGCTGCTGGGACAAGATGTACAAAAGGGACTTTGTGATAAAGCATGACCTGAAATATACCGAAGGCGTTTTTGATGAGGAGAGCCGCTTTACGATCCCGGCATTGATGAATGTGAGAAGCTACTATCTCATGAACAAATACCTTCACAGATATTCGGACAATCCAATGGGAACCTGCAGCAATCTGTCACAGAAGCAGGAACACATCCATGATAATGAGATCACCTGGATGCAGCTTTATGACATATTTAAGAAAGAGGGATCCCTTAAGAATGAACCCGAGCTGACAGAGGCTGTATTTGTCCTTAATTATTTCAACAGATCACTGATCAATAACCATGTATGCGGGCTAAAGTACGATGCAGACGGCATCCGCCATCTGCAGAAGACTACTAAGAGACTATTCCCGCACTACAGGGATAATCCCATCCTCATAAACATGAGGAGCTGCCCCTATATGGAGAAGCTCCTCAATGTAAGTGTAGATGAGGGCAGCGTGGAGAGTTTTTACGCCGCCCTTATGGAATGGGAACGCGTTGTCGGTAATGGGGTGTGATCAGCCGGCAGTCATTTTGCTTTCATAACACAGTATTCTATATTGCTTCCTTCATATTCCTCACGAATGT
>CADCRB010000004.1 GCA_902803745.1 uncultured Lachnospiraceae bacterium | reverse complement strand
TGCATCTTTACAACACTTTTATCATATCCGCTTTCAAGGAAATCATTATGGATCCAGGCAGCTTTCTTCTTCGCTTTTACCTTATTCGCTGTAAATTTTACGATAAATGGATTATGAAGGTGATAGCAGACAGCGATGTCGACTTCTTCTTTATAGCAGGGGAGTTCATCAAATACGGGAGTGAATTTCGTAACAGGACTTTTTTCTATCAGCTTTTCATAAAGGATCCTGAAAAAAAGCAGTATCCTCCCTTTTCTCAAGACAGAAGTAATAGCACGTTTTGTCCCCGTATCTTCGCCATAGTTGATCATCCTGACAGTCTCAGCATCAAGCCCCATATCCTCAGTCCGGACATGATCCGGGATGTCGTTTAGCAATTCCCCGGTTCTTTCGCAAAGAAGTATTGTGATCTGATACCTGTCTGCCGGAATATGCTTTATTAAATTCAATAAAGATCTTTGCGTCCCACGCCCTGACATCTCAGGCATAACGAAAAGTATCTTCTTTTTATCAATAAGCATTAAGCCCCCAGGATCTTTCCATAAAAGTCATATGTCTCTTCTGCCGCTTTCTCCCAGGAATATCTTTGAAGACATCCGGCGCCCTTTTCCGAAAGCTCCTCTCTCTTTTCTTTATCATCGATCATTGATGAGATCGACTCCGATAATTCTTCCACGTCATCAAAGTACAATGCCGCATCTCCTGCGATTTCTGGGAAACAGCTTGCATTACGAAGTATCACAGGGCAGGAATTTTCGAATGCCTCAAGGATCGGCAGACCGAATCCCTCATACTGCGAGGGATAGACAAAGCAAATCGCATTTTTATAAGCCAGTGATAATTCACCGTCTGACATACTGCGCTGTATCACTCTGCCTTCAAGCCCTGCCTCGCTAATAAGCTTCTTCTCCTTTGCACCGAACTCTCCTCCGCCTGCGCAGATAATGCTTACGGAGCCGAATTTATCCGCTATAGCGGCAAATGCCTTTATCAGCATAGGAAAATCTTTATATCCGGATCTCGAACCTACATAAAGTATGTATTCTCCGGGAAGAGGGACTGCGGGATCACAGGCCTTACCGACCGGATCGATGCATCCATGGTATATCGTACAGACAGGCTTTGATCCAAGACCCGGATAAATATTTAGCAGGTCATTTCTTGTATTCTCTGATACCGTGATTATCCCGTCTGCCTGCGAAAAGAGTTTCCGTCTTGCTTCGATGATACCTTTATCACTTTGCATGTAATGCTCATATGTCATGTCATGAACTGTAATGACCAGCCTCGACCTTTTGCGCATCCACTCATCAAGATATTCGGGCATGTAATATGTCGGATGTATGATATCTATTCCCTTTCCGGATACATCCGCTCTTAAAATCTCATACTTCATAAAGACATTGTTTATGAACCTGTTCCCGTGTCTAAAAAGCCTCCGCTGCGGCACCATATCCCTGAAGTAATAATTCTGTGATATAGCCGCCTTTATATCAAAGCTGTCATCCGGATACATCGCTTTCAGATTCAGGATCAGCTCGTGAAAATATCTTGAGATGCCGCCGTATTTCTGCAGATAGAGTATCTGATGATCATAAAAAACTCTCATCACTTATTACCGTATTCCTTATAATACTTTCTGCCGTCTGGTGCATCATAAGAGATTCCTTTTGATATGATCTCAAGATCCTTATATTCCTCTTTCTTCGAGGCTTTGGTGATCCGCGCTGCGAGACTTACCTGCGAAAGGCCTGCGACCAGTGCACCGCATCCGGAAAGTACCATCATATCCCTGAGCACCTCAAGCCCCAGCAGATAGTGATGATCCTTCCTTTCAGATCCTGAAAAAGCAACCGAAACATCCCCGCCGGATCTTGTATTGTTATCAAAATAAACAAGCCTATCATCAAACGCGCTCTTAAATTCCGACAAAGCCTCCTTTGAATCCGTCGCAAGAAAGACCTTATCATAGTCTCCTCTGTCAAGCAGTGCTGACACCTTTTTCCGATACTCCTCTATCGGAACAAACCGTGGATGATCCTTCAATCCTCTCTTGAAATCGGTTCCCCTGTAATGAACGCCTATGGTGTGATCATCTGCCCCGATCTCTTTTACCGCATCCCCAATGATCTTTTCGGTGTCTTTATTCAGACGGATATATCTTGACGCGATATCGCCTAGTATTTTCACATATTCATCCGTTACCTCATAATCATTTTTCTTTTTATCGATAAGATCAGATATCATGGTATGGATGTGCTCTGCGCGGAATACATTCCTGCTTTCATCGGCGGATCCTGTCGAAATGCCCCCGGGCTGATCAAAATAGTATTCAAATGGATTATCGGTCCCGTTTACAGGATGATCCTCGGAATACAGGAATGCATCCGTAAATCTCACCACGGGTGTCAGGCGAAAACGGTCAGAATAATACAGATATTTGAGCAGCTTATGATACTCTGCAAAAAATCCGTTGTTCCTGTCTCCCATCCTTATCATATAAATATTCCTGTCGGGATTCTTATCAC
Organism: uncultured Lachnospiraceae bacterium; assembly: GCA_902803745.1. Classification (GTDB taxonomy): domain Bacteria; phylum Bacillota; class Clostridia; order Lachnospirales; family Lachnospiraceae; genus NK4A144. The sequence goes on along the minus strand of CADCRB010000004.1, from coordinate 4,394 downwards.
CGAAGCTTTCACATTTCAGGATAAGGCTGTCAGTCCGGATCGCTCTTTGGAAATAATCCCGGTCCGAACTGTGCTTAAAAGCGTATAATGCGCATCCGAAGCGCGGCATGTTTTTCAGGAGCCATTTTTCAAATCCGGTCATAGTTCAGATCTTCCTTGCGCCTGCATAGCTTTTTATAAATCTGTTTAACCCGGGCATCCATATGAAAAGCCCGTATCTTATCCTTTCCGTGAACCTCATCTCTTTTTTTACTGAATTATATCGTTTAATGTAGTCTGACTTTATACTGCTTATTCTCTCAGTCTCCTCCGGATAATATTTCTTCAGGCTGTAATAATGAAACTGGACTCTCCGGAGATAATCCCTGCAGCATAAAAAAATAAATCTATTATCTCCTTTTTTCTCAAAAAATCTGTATCTGTCCTCCAGCGCCTCCACGGCCTCCAGAGATTTCAGGGAATACGCACCACCGGTAGCGCTTCCTGCGCGTTTATAATGGTAATATAGACTTTTGTCAGATATTATGATCCTCCTGCATAGTCCTAATATATGATGGATAGTAAATTCATCCTCAAAGCCCTTCCCGACAGGGAACCTGAGCTCCCGGAATATTTCCGCCCGGTAAAGCTTGCCGCAGGCGGCGCACATAAGTTCCCGGAAGCGCTCATCAAAAAGGCTCTCATATATATTATCCTTTTCAAATATTACCGGAGCATCATCCGATCCGGTCAAGGCATCATCAAAGGTACTTCCCGTACCCTCCGCTATCCTGGATACTGCCATATCGGCCCTGCTGCTTTCGATCAGGGAATACAGGGAAGCTGCTAAGTCATCCCGGATAAAATCATCTGAATCCACAAACGTTACAAAGCTTCCTGAAATACGATCCAATGCCTGGTTTCTGGCTTCGGAAACTCCTCCATTCGACTTGTGTATCACCTTTATCCTGGGATCCTTTGCGGCATATCCGTCACATATCTCCCCGCTGCCATCCGTGCTGCCGTCATCCACAAGCCAGATCTCAAGTGAGGAATAAGTCTGCGTAATAACAGATTCCACACATCTTTGCAGATACTCTTTTACGTTATATACCGGTATTATCACCGATACAAGAGGTTCATTATCCTGATGCACTGCTATCTCCGGATCAGTCTCTTTACTGATCTTAGTCCCTCATCTATCCCTGCATATCTTTCAAAAAACTTCTCGTAATTCCTGCCTCTCGTTCCCCTGTTTCTTCTAAAAGCCTCTTCCTTCGGCCTGTCAATGATACTTACGAGGAAGGCCTCATATTCATCTGTCTGCTTCTTTATAAGGTCCTCCACGCAAAAGATCTGCTGTGAGAGCATCGTAAGGTATCTATCCTTATCCTTATCGATCTCCAATACCCTTTCGACTGCCTCGTCTACGCTGCCGCATCCCTTGATATTGATATATGCATCGGAATTTAAGGTTTTGTCTGCCTCAGGATCACCCCAGTATACCGGTACTGTACCTGCAGCAAAGGACTGTATCACCTTCTCCGTGATATATCCGGGATACGAGCAGTTTTCAAAGGCTATTGAAAATCTGTATCCTCTTTCAAAGCTGATCTTATTTTTCACCGCAGCACCTGTATTATTCATACATCTGCCGCCGGAGTCCACGCGATGCTTTGAATCAAGCTTCCTGAAAAACTCTTCTCTTACGGGATCCGCATCAGGATTTGAATAAACGAAGCTGCAGAATTTATCCTTATATTCAGGGGACCGTATCATTCCGCCTCTTTCGACGGCCATCCTTAAAAGCCTGTCGCCATAAAGCAGGTAATGCGGGAGACGGCAATACCTGTCTCCCAGCTTAAGATAGTCTATGCCCAGTGCATAATCAAAAAGATTCATGTCAGGAGTCTGGCATTCACCGGTATAGAATATCCTTACGGCTTTTTTATTGTATACGAATTTATTTGAAAAAACCGAACAGAAAAGATAATCGGGATCATCGGATATGGTCACATTGTAGTGGCGTCTCAAAGCGTTGGTAAAAAAATTGTCCTCAGGGTTAAACCCCTTCCAGAATCCGCAAAAGCCTGCCTTTATCTCTTTCATTTGCCAAGTCTCCTGATCTGTCTTTTTATACCTGCGGGATTGAGATTGCGGATGAGCCTTCTAATAAAGCCTGAATGATATCTGCTAAAATCCCGGCAGATCCTGTCATCCGGTGCAAGATGCTCGAGCCGTATGCTCTTTCCGTTTTCATGCACTCCTGTCTCCTGCCTGTCTTCCTGCAGAGTTTTCCTTTTCAGGTCGTTCGTCCCGCTGCCGTCATTTCCGGTATTCTTTACCAGTGATCTGACCGGATATACGGTATATCTGTCCTGAAGGCTCTGTGAAAGGCACCAGCGTATAGCCCAGGAATCCACGAGCCCTGCCTTCTGGTCCTTTAATATCCTCGTCATATCCCTTCCGCCGCGCTCAAATCTTCTCCTTAAGCGCCTGTCTGACATGACATCATCGTATCTTTTCATATCCCAGTCGACAGTCTCCCACCTGTCCTTCCAGGTCCCCCAGCCCAGAGAGCAGGCTCTGTAGCTGTAATATATGTCATGACCATAGTCTGAAAAATCGCTCACAGGCCAGGTAAATCCCGTGACAGACCATATTTTTGCATCATCCAGGTAAAAGTCCAGTGCAGCGTTCATATATGTAAGGAAATCCTTCGTGACTGTAAGATCATCCTCAAGGACAATGACCTTTCCCGCTCCTTCGATAACACTGCCAACCCCGTCGATGACATTAGTCGCAAGCCCCCAATTAGCTGGTCTTCTAACAATATGCAGTCTGCCAAAAGCGTGCTCCTCCTTAAGGCTGTCAAGATACATCCGTACCCTGTTCACTGCATCTCGGTCACTCTCATCCCGCGCTCCGTCAGCAAAAATGAATACTTCCGTATCCTCATGTCCGTCGCATGAAGAGAGCGAATCAATACACGCCCTCAGCTTTTCTGCCCTGTTGTATGCAAATATCACTACCGGTGCATTCATATCATAACCTACTGCGATTGTATCATATGACTTCATATGTCAAAACCCCCGGCTTTCACCGGGGGTTTAAGGTTAAAATGCTTTTTTCTTTCCTGGTCTTATGAACTCGATCTTGTTGTCCGACTCTCCAAGCTTCTCTCCAAAGAAGGATTGGGTTTTCAGCCAGTCCCGAAGAGCTATTCCTGCAAGCACCCTGCTCTCCTCATTGGCGGTGAGCTCCACCTTGCCGTCACTGATATCGGTATCATCGAGCTCCCAAAGATGGTCGCTGCTGCCAAGTGATGCATACTTGGCCTCCGTCGGTATACTGTTACCGGCATCGAGCCATTCCTTCACCTGTTTATCAAGCGTATAATCAATTTCGTCCTTTTTCGAGCCGTCTTTATTGTCTGTCGCATCTGCCGCAAATGCAGTCACAGTCATCATTCCGATCATCATGACGCTGCAGATTGCTGCCACAAGAAGCCTTAAAACTCCTCTTTTACTCATCTTCCCATACCTCCTGTATCCTTTATTGAGATCCGTCTCTAAACATTACTATTTTACAATATTACGCGCTTTTTTTCAAACAAAATGCAGGGCTCAAAATGGTAAGAAATACCGGCTGCGGGCAATTCGATCTCATTTTCATACAGGATACCACAAAAGCATAAGGTGATGGATGTATATACCATCCATCACCTTGAAGGATCATTATAAACTGTCCCTTTGTCACTTCATTTGTTTCATAATCCTTACAGGATCAAAGGGCATAATAATCGCCGTCTGCATCCACGCCGAATTGATAACCACACTTAAGGCAGATGAAACCGTCCATCTCAAGATCGTGGCTGAGGATAGCCGTAGCGATCCTGCCCTCTATGGTGTTTCCACAGCTCGGGCATTCGATCCAGTAGCCGTTTGCATATCCTCCCTTCCGCTCCCAATATCCGCCTGAAACTACTTCAAGCTGGTCATCATCAAGCTTCCTCATTATCTTGACCTTCTTGCCAAGCTTCTTGGCCTCTCCGGGTATGATCTTCTCCACATTGTCCATTGGTCCGTTCTCCTTTCTACTATTGCTGTCTCTGTTCCATACCTTTCACAGTATTATACGAAAAAAGTCATAATAATGTCAGTTGTATTTTGAATTCATGTCCAATAAATAAAATACCCTCATTATAACAGTTTTTGTTTTTGTGGCAATTCACTGAGCTTTAATTATTCCGGGTATTACCGGCCCGGGTCAGCGCCATACAGATCAGCATGGTGATCACCATATCCGGAAGAGTATTCCCCACCGGTATATCCATTCTCATCAAAAGTCTGTAAATGATAAAGCCCGCAAGCCATATGAACATATTGACAGGATCGAACCCCTTATCGGAGCTG
>CADCRB010000003.1 GCA_902803745.1 uncultured Lachnospiraceae bacterium | reverse complement strand
GGATGTCTCAAGATTGGTCGTATAATAAAGCTGTCTTCCGTCTGCTGCCGTTGCAGAGAAAACGCCGTTAAACTGATCCACATACTTCACGCCGTTATATTCGATATGAGGAAGTGTTTCCTTGATCTCACATTTATCATATCCCGCTGCCGGCACATTAAACTCTATGGTCCAGGGCACTGTTTCGTTATTTATTATCTCTCCGGCGGTCTTTTGTACGGTGAGCTTATTTCCTTCCTCAGGCTTATAGGGAACCGTCACTCCTTCATTTTTATTAAAGGACCACATATCAACGTTATTATGCAGATTTCCGCTGGTAAGGATCTTGTCTGCCTCAACCGTGACGGTATATGTTATCTCTACTTTATTATTTCCTATATTCGGAAGATAATAGTAGAACTGCTTTTTGGAATTCTCATATTTATTGGCATTTTCAAGCGATGTGAGCTGCTCTGTGCCCCACTTTACAAGTCTGCCATTGACATATATGCCTTCTCCTGAGAAATTTGCATATTTTGCCTGGGTTCCGGAAAGATAATCGTGAACCTCATTTCCGTTAAGATAAGCCGTCTTGTTTTCATTGATGGTTATCTTGTAGGTTATGGTCTTCTTATCGTCGGAAATGCTTTCCACGGTTTTCTTAAGATCGGTCTTGTACTCATAGACCTTATCTCTGGTTTCCTTGGAATCCTGCCACTGATCATCCTTGTAAACAGTAGCTCCGTTTCCGGCATAGAGGATCCTTGTGGGATTGCCGGCATAGGTCGGATTGACAGAGCAGCTGTACTTAATGGTCACGACCTCGCCGTCTGCAAGGTTAATATCATCCAGACGGAGCATATCTCCTTCCACGCCGTAGCTTACTTTGTTATTAAGATCACCCTGCTTGTTGGATGTGATCTGCACGCTGCTCTTATCAAGGGTCAGCAGCCCGCTGCTCTTGTTTGCCGTATCATTTTCATTACGGGCATCATGCTTATACTGGTCGCTTACGCGGACTTTATCATTTTTACCCGTGGATGTGACCTTTATCTCATAATCGATCCTCCCCATATCGTCAGAGACCTTGCTCGTCTTTTGAAGCGAAAGCTTTGAATTGTCTACGACAGGCTCTTCCTTCTTAGTGATCTCGACGACACCTGAGAACTCGCCTGCTCCCGCAAACTTGATCTCTTTACTGCCTTCCGTTATCGTCACTTTAACTCCCAGTCCGAAAGCGCAGTTATCAACGATACGCATGATCTTATAGTTGGGATCATCAGGATTGATGGTCACTACAAGATAGCTCTTATTTCCGTCCTTTTGGATCTGATATTCAAAAGGAAGAGTACCGCTTACATTTTTCTTCTCACCATCCTCCATGATGCTTCCGGAGATGGATATCTCACCGGTCTTTGCAGAAGTCTGATCAGGCTGTACTCCCTCGGGAAGCTCATAGTACATGACAGATCCGAACTGGTTGCTCCCGTTCTCCTGGAACTGAAGTGAAATGCTGTAGGTATTGTCATCACTCTGAGGGATATTGACCGCGCTGCCGTCCGAAGGAGCCGGAATGATGACAGCATTGTTAATGGTCATCTTTTTGACCATATCCGCAAGGTTGATGCCCTGCATAACCTCAGCTACCGTAATATAGGAAAATGAATCCGTATCAAACTGCAGCTCCTGCACACCGGAATCGGAATCCGATACATCAGCGCTGAGCTCGTCTGCTTCACCGTTATCATTGATATGTACGACAGAAATAGCCCTGTCCCCGTCATTAAAACCGTCACTGCTCTCCTCAGGCTTGATGATATTTCTCTTAAAGCTGATCTCGATCTTTACAGAGCCTTCCTCCGGCTCGATCTCGCCCAGCTCCTCATTTTCAAAATGAATATCATAGACCCGGGCCGTCTCAAGATTGAGATCATCCGTCGTTGCCTCATCGGCCTTCTGAAGGGCATCATCACCCTCGCTGCTGCCGGTGACATCACGGACTACAAACTCCGCATCATCAGGTATAGCATCTGCTCTCTCCAGAGTAGCCTTTGCATAGACATAATTGTCCTCATATTCATAGACGCGCTTTTCAGGTTCTTTGGCTTCGTTTTCAGAAACAGCTTCGTTTTCGGAAACTGCATCATTTTCGGAAACAGTCTCTTCCTCTGTCTCCTTCTCCAGCGCTTTATAGCTCATAGTAAGGACGGTGTCCCTCTCAAGCTTTATCCAGTTGATCTCATCAACCTGCTTATCATTAATATCTCCGTCGGTGGTAACGGAATATACAGGGGTCTCATTCTTATCCTCCCTGTATACAGCAGTTATATCTCTTTCAACTTCTTCGTCATTTTCCAGTATATATGCAGTAGTTTTGGTATAGGTGTGATCATCTATCTCAGGAGCTTCAAGATCGAATATGAAAATGTGGCCGTCATCGATCCGGAAATCCTCTTCCTTATCTCTTATATCATCGCCGGTCTCTTCATCGACGTACAGGACACTGAGCCTTACCTCCGGTATGGCTTCCTCATCTTCCTCTGTGTCCTTTTTATCCTCATCGACGACCTCCTTGTCTTCATCGATGAGCTCTTCATCCAAGGAGGCTGCCCCATCTCCTTCCGAGCTCTCCGCTGCTTCGGTCGTCTCCTCACCTTCGGATACGCCTTCTGCTTCCTCCGTGGCATATTCCTCAGGTTCCCCGGATACCTGGCTTTCTCCGTCGGTCTGTGTGGACTCATCCACCTCCGCGCCGGGCTCTACTTCATCGGTCATTTCGTCATCTGCATATGCATAAGACTGCACACCGAGTCCGAAAATGCCCGCCGCTGCCGAGTACAATGTCTGAGACAGCATTGTCATCAGCAGTATTGCTACGATGATCTTTTTCCTTGTTTTCTTCATGCATTCCACCTTTCCAAAACTACATATTTTTATTTATATCGGATTATTACTCTATTATATATATACGAATGAAACCGCAGACACGACAAAAAGGCACAGAATAACCCTGTAACCCGCATAGTTCATTCAAAATCATGGTAGCATATGGGAAATAGCGCGTAAACTTGCGCCATGTTAGAACTTGCACTACTTTCTTTGTGCAACTTTACGAAAACGTTAATAGTTTTTTGTTTATTTTTACGAAAATGTATTTAAATCCAAACAATCTCCTCATTTCAGCACAGAAGACCGCCGGTTTTTCTTTGCCTCATAGAGCAAAGCATCAGCAGGCTCCATGACGGAGGAAAGATCCTTGTATTCCTCTGCCCTGAAGGAGTGGCGTGCAATTCCTATTATGCACGCAAGAAGTCCATACTGTGTCACACCGGTTTATAATATCCTACATTGATGGCATGCACAAGGAATCGCTGCTTTGCTTCTCCCTTGCCGTTACAGGTCGAAAGAGTGACCGAGTTCTTTCTTTTATCAACGGCCACTCCCATATCAAGAGCCCTGTCCTTAAGCGCCATATCGACATAATCCCAGTATTTGCGCTGAGTCACGGCATACTCAAAATAGTCTGACTTCGGAGGCACCTTATGGAAGGAATAGGTGCGGTAAGCATATACGCCGTCCTCGGTGTAAAAATAAATATAAGGATCCTCCACGATGGGATCCGAATTGGACAGCAGCTTTTTGAGCGAACCGAACATCGATCCGTTTTTCATGTTGTGGCCGTAAAAGAAAGTATTGTAATCACCCATGTCCTTGGCACAGCCTGCATCTATGAAGATGCATCCCGTGACATTCTCTGTCCCCTCATAGGTATGATGCAGATAATAATCATTATCCTCACCGCGGACCACGGGATAGCTGATCTCAAGGGCAGGGACATAGAGCCAGCCCTTATAGTCGGGATTCTGGGCTTTAAGTGCAGCATGATCGACCTCAAGATTGGGATAGGTACCTATATCATAATGAGGCCCGTCATCCATTTTGGTAAAGTCATCCTCCGCAATCTCCTCTCCCTCATCGACAGGAACCGCCTCCACGGGATCTCCGGCTATATGCACATTGGATACGATATCTTCATACTCAAGATCTGCCGTGGCATACTGGGACTGGGACAGATAAATATTGATCCCCGCTATCACCATGCCGGCAACCGCTATGCCTATTCCTATCCTTTTCTTAGTGCGCTTTTTCATCTTCCTCCGCTGAGAAAACAGTACTCGTTTATGTATCGCTCATCATGGCGCAAAGCCTGCAGGCGCCTGCCGCCTTAAATAGCATATCACCCGACGGAATCCGCTGCCGCAGTTGCCAGAGCGTCACAGCGCTCATTCTCCGGATGGCCCGCATGTCCTTTGACCCATTCAAAGCTGTATTCATGCCCTTCCATCGCATCGGCAAGCCGCTGCCAGAGATCAATGTTTTTTACCGGCTTCTTATCGGAGCCCTTCCAGCCGTGAGCCATCCAGTTTTTAAGCCAGCCCTCATTAAAGGCCTTAACCACATACTGCGAATCAGTCACTACACGGACCCTGCAGGGTTTCTTTAATTCCTCAAAGCCCCTTATCACTCCCATAAGCTCCATACGGTTGTTGGTCGTATCGGCAAAGCCCTCGCTGTACTCTCTCTCATGCACTTCACCCCTGCTGTCGGTAAACTGCAGTACCGTCCCGTAGCCGCCGGGACCGGGATTGCCCCTGGAACTTCCGTCAGAATAAAGCCGGATCTCCTGCATCAGGATATCGCCTTTTCGGCCTTTGCTGCATCATCAGTCTTTATTATCATCAAGGCGGCGCTGTCCTCAGAAGGCGAGGCATACATATATTCTATATTTACGCCTTCGCCGGATATCTTCTCCACTATCCCTGCCAGATAGCCCACCTCATGCTTAAGCTTCACGGCAAGCACCTCATTCACTATTGATGTATAGCCCGCGCTCTTCATAGCCTGCTTTGCTTCATCCGGATTGTCCGCTATGATGCGCATCACTCCGAATTCCGATGTATCAGCAAGAGAAAGTGCTTTGATATTGACCCCTGCCTCCTTCAGTATCTTTAATGCTTCATCCAGCGTGCCCGGTCTGTTTTCAAGAAATATAGATAATTGTTTTATTAGCATGATATATCCTCCTGTGTATCCCCGTATCAGCTAAGTTTCCTTCTGTCCTCTACATGCTTTGTCTTGCCCTCGGAATGAGGAAGCGCATTGGGCTCCACAAGCTTCACCTTTGCCTTGATTCCCACGGTCTGATGTATGGCTTCCTCCACGTCCGAACGAAGCTTCTCCAGTTTCCTTATCTCATCCGAGAAGAATCTCTCCTCCACCTCGATAGCGACATCAAAGGTGTCATTATTATTTATCCTGTCAACTGTAATGAAATAATTCGGCGTGGTACCGGCTACCGTAAGCAGTGCATGCTCCACCTGTGAAGGGAATACATTCACGCCGCGGATCACGAGCATATCGTCGGATCTGCCCCTGAAGCGCTGTATGCGGGCCATCGTGCGTCCGCATTCGCAGGTATCATATTCAAGAGAGGTAAGATCTCTGGTCCTGTAGCGGAGCAGAGGCATACCCTCCTTGGTAAGGGTAGTGATGCAAAGCTCTCCCAGCTCGCCATGCGGCTTGGGCTCCAGTGTATCAGGATCTATGATCTCAGGAAGGAAATGATCCTCATATATATGAAGTCCCTTATGGAAACGGCAGTCACAGGCAACGCCGGGCCCCATGATCTCGGTCAGGCCGTAGATGTCATATGCCTTGATATGAAGCCGCTTTTCCATCTGGTCTCTCATGGCATCTGTCCAGGGCTCGGCACCGCATATCGCATATTTAAGCTTGATCTTGTCGATGAGTCCCTGCTCCTCCAGCGCCTCAGCCACGTGAAGAAGATATGACGGTGTGCAG
>CADCRB010000002.1 GCA_902803745.1 uncultured Lachnospiraceae bacterium | reverse complement strand
TTGTGGGAAGTATACGGCGCGCGCTTAGAGAAGGCGGCAGGCTTATCATTGTGGACAACGATCTTGTGACTGAGGGAGAGCTGCCTTATCACGGGCCGTATGTTAATCAGGATATGATAGTGAGCCAGCTGAATTTCTACGGGTTCAGTCTGGAGGATTCATTTCAGTTTACGCCTCAAAGATATGGACTCATTTTTGAAATGACTGACATCCCATCAGCAAAGAACAGAGAGCCTGCCGACAGAAATAATCATACGATAAACGTTAACTCTGCCGGATCACTCATCAGATACCGTATCATCGGTACGTCAACCTCCGGATACACTGTACGGGGTAAGCGCTGCGGAAGACTTATGTATGAGGGATTAATGGAAGACGATCGAGAAATGCTTATGAAGGCATATGAGTCGTTCGAGGATCTTTATCCAAGGGAGAGAGTCGGAGACGACTATACCGCCTTAATGTGGTTTATCTCGTATTATCTGTCAGATGAAAAGGGCAGGGAAGAAATGACATCAGACAGTCTTACAAGATTTTACTCGAATTTCTTCTGCAGTAATGATTTTGACAGGCTGAAGACATATCTTCTATATAAGTTCCATCTGGAGCTTGAGAACGATGATGAGGAGAATGAAGACGTAAATTATGACTATACCGGAAAGGACTTTCCGATTCCTACACTGAACGAATGGAATGAATTTCTCATATTTAATAATCCTAACAGGTTTATGTGGGAGAGGACAGATGAGTTCCTGAGTCAGGTGGATATTAAGAAAAGTGAGACTGTAGCGGATATAGGCTGTGGCGGAGGATATTTCACATGGAAATTCGCTAAGGCAGTTGGAGAATGCGGAACGGTATATGCTACTGAAATAAACGAAGATGCTTTGCATTATGTGCAGGATTTTAAAGCCGAGTATGGTATACGACAGATAAAGACGCTGGAAACAAAGATGAATGATGCCTGTCTGCCTGAAGACAGTCTGGATATGATATTTATGTGCTCGATGTATCACGCAGTCTATATTACGGATATCGAGTTTGTAAAGGATGAGTTTATAGATAGCCTGAAAAAGGCGCTGAAGAAAGACGGGCGGCTTGTGATCGTGGATAATAATATCACTGACAGGGATACACCTTCTTATTACGGTCCCGGTATCTGTCCGGAGCTTATTATAGCTCAGCTTCATTATTACGGTTTCCGGCTTGTATCCGAAAAATATCCCATACCGCAGAGATTCATACTTGTGTTTGAGAAGGAGTAGTTTTGGGACCCTTGAGGAGAGAGTCAAAATTATTATACCTGCATGATTGTGATATAGAAGAGGCGGACAAGGAGAGATATTCTGTCCTCGAGGAGAGAAAAAGCATTCTTGTGTGCGGTACTGCTTATCCGGCCGGCGACAGCCGGAGTGGCGCCGCCTGCCCGAGAGCCTTGGATATCGCTGCGGACAGTTTTCTTGGCAGGCCGTCGTCTTCTGATGTCGCTGTGGAGGCGATAGCAGGTTTCATGAATGAAGAGATTTTCAGGATGCAGGATCCGAAAAGGTCTTTTCTTTGCAACATGGCGGTAGTGTATGTGTTTAAGGGAAAGACAAGGATCTATACTGCCGGAGATGCGGCTGCTATGTTTTTTGAGGATGGCAGTCTGAAAAATATCTGGTACGGCGGTGGGCAGCCATTAGGAGCCTTACCACAGCCGGAGCTTATTTATTCGGATGAATTTGAACTGGACGGTGATGCAAGGATCATTTTGACGGCCGGGCGTGACAGAGTTACCGCAGAGGAGGTCGTAGCATTCTATAAAGGACGTAATGGAGAGGAGCCGGAGGATACAGGGAGCATTGTTAGGGAGAAACATTGTTCGTATGTGAATCTGTATCTGCCGAAGAGGGAAAAAAGAGGATTGTTGAGATGATATCGGAAGCAAGGAAAAAGGAGATGCTTCAGCACGCTGAGGAAGTTTTTTTCAGGGTAGAGGAGCTGCAGAGACAAGGGCTGGTATGTGATGACGGAGATTTCGTCCCGTCCGTGCATTATCCGCCGATAACTGAATATCCTGATGCGTCGCCTGAAGAATATCTTAGAGATTATGAATATCCTGCAGATGGTTATATGGACATATATGTCCATATTCCTTTTTGTATTCAACACTGTGTCTTCTGTCACTATCCCGGTAAGGCGGGGGAGTGTAATGATGAAAAAGAAAAATATATTAGCTATCTCAGACGGGAGATGGATCTGTATCTGGAGCACTTTGGAATAGAAAGATTGAAACCAAGATCTATTCTGCTCGGAGGTGGGACCCCTACTTATCTTCCGCCGGCACTGTTTGAGGAATTCCTTACCATGCTTGATGAGAGGATAGATTATTCTGCCTGCAAACAGTACAATATCGATCACGATCCTAACTCTATCCTTGGGGATGACGGACTGAAGCGGCTTCAGATGATGAAGGATCATGGGATAACCAGGCTTACCATAGGGATACAGTCTTTTGACGAAAGTGTTCTGAAAATGATGAACAGACCTCATGGCAGGGATATGGCTATAGAATCCATAAAAAGAGCAGTGGACTTCGGCTTTGATGTAAATATAGAATTCATTTTCGGTCATCCTGGTGAAACTCTTGAAAACTGGATGGAGGTGATGGATCTGGCAACACAGATGCCCGTCGGAGAGATCCAGATATACAGACTGAAAGTTCAGGCGTATGGAGATAAACAGGGTGTGATAAACAAAAGGCATCGTGGGTACGAAACAGGCGATATACCGGATTTTAAGTCCACTATGATGATGAAACAGCTTGCAATAGATATACTGGCAGATAATGGGTATAACGAAAACCTGAGAAGGGTATATTCTAAGGAAAAAAGAATGTTTTCACATTATGCATACAATCAATGCTGCAATCTATATGATCAGGTTGGCTTCGGTCTTACCGGTTTTTCCAGCTATCACGACAGATTTGACATAAATTCAATGTACTTTGACGAGTACTATAGGATGATAGACGAGGGCAGACTTCCTATAACAAGAGGTTATATCAGAAGCGAGGAGGAACAGATCCGACAGGCTATTGTGCTTCCGTTGAAGAATCGTTCAGTAATAAAAAGTGACTTCCTTAAGCGGACAGGACATGAATTTGATGATATCCTGAAGAAAAAGACACAGATTTTAAAAGAGTACGGATTGATAGAGGATAACGGGAAGGCAGTTAAGCTTACGGAGATAGGCGGTTTTCTAGCTGATGAGGTATGCGAGGAATACAATTCCAATAAATATAAACCATTTCCGGAGAACAGATATGCAGATGGACCGTTGAATCCCTACAGGGATAACGAAATATAAAATCAAGAGGTAATATATGATCACTCTGAACAACAGAAAGCTATGCGAAAACTGCTTTGCCGAAACCACATTAGAGCCCTGCCCGCACTGCGGCTTTAGTAAAGCTGCGTACAGGCAGGATCCGATAACACTTGCAGTGGGAAGTGTACTGAATCAACGTTATATGATCGGAGGAGTGATCGGAAAGGGCGGATTCGGTATAACCTACCTGGCATATGATCTGAAGCTTGATGCAAGACTTGCCGTAAAAGAATACTATCCTATGGGACTTGCTATCAGAAATCCCGGCAGTACGCTGGTAAGTGTTTCAAATGAGGAATCAGAGGATTCCTTCAGAACAGGGGCTGAGAAATTCTATAGCGAGGCGAAGATGGTTGCCAAATTTAACGGCAATCCGAACATCGTCAGTGTTCATGATTTTTTCTATGAAAATGATACAGTATATTTTACCATGGGCTATCTGCAGGGAGAGACGCTCAAGTCCTATCTTAAACGGAAAAAAATATCTGAAGGCCAGGCTGTAAGCATATTTCATTCTATTTCCGGTGCGCTTATGGCTGCACATAGTCTTAAAATACTTCACAGAGATATATCGCCTGACAATATAATGCTTTGCGACGACGGGACCATAAGACTCCTTGATTTTGGTGCAGCGAGACAGGTGATGGCTGAGCAGTCTCAAAGTCTGTCTGTAATACTTAAGCAGGGATTTGCTCCGTTAGAGCAGTATCAGAAGAAAGGAAAACAGGGACCTTGGACCGATATCTATGCACTTGGAGCTACCATATATACTGCTCTTACAGGGGATATGCTGAATGATCCAATGACAAGGCTGGAGGATGACTCAGAATTTACTGCTAATTCGCATGGTATTTCAGAAGGTTTATGGGGAATAATTCAAAAATGCACTCAGCTCAAGATCCAGGACAGATATCAGGATATCGGGGAGCTGAAAAATGATCTTAATTCTATAGGTATTGAAAGCGAAGCGTTTACAGATATAGAGGAAGAGATAAAAGAAGTGCTTAGGAAAGCTGCAAAGCCTTTTGGAAGCACTAGGGGAACGGGAATCCCCGGAGTGGATTTTGCGCCTTCAGCGGATCCAAATGCAACCATGCTTTTGGGGTCGGCAAATTCGGATCACAGAACCATGAGTATGGATGACAATGCCACGGTCTATCTTGGATCACAGGGTGGTGGAGCTTCAAATGAAACTGTTGCTATGAGCCCGGAGGAGGCAGCGGCCTATACTGACGGGAAAATAGCTGAATCTGAAAAAGAAAAAAGCGATAGTAGTCAGCCACCGGAAGGTCGGACAAATATGACAGCTCCTCCTCAGGAACGAATAAATCAGCAAGGTCAGGGACAGCCTGAATCATCCAGAAAGAGTCTTCCCATTCCGGCGATCATTATTCCGATAATCATCGGTATAGTGATTCTGATCGTGGTCTTCTTCTTTGCCATTGGAATGTTATGGAAAAATATAAAGAAAACTTCTTCGGAGCCTACTGAGACCACAACTGAGAATTCAAGTGATAAGGACGGAACAGGTAATGTAACAGGCAGTGAAGCAGATGCGCTTAAAGCGCTTGGGGAAAATGATATAGAGAAATATGAAAATGACACCTATAAATACAGTATTTGCTATCCTGCAGGATACAGTCTGTCCGATGCTGATGACAAAACTGTAGAGATAGCAGACGAGTCTGGGACACTTCATGTTGCCGTGCGATACATGGATCGGTATATAGATGACAGTATATTGTATGATGCTGACGATTTCAGCAATATGATAGATGCAAGAGCTGAAAATCTTCTGCCGGTTGAAGGATCCGGAAGCACACCGAAAGTCGAAGACAATAGTAAGTCTGACGTAGCAGGCCAGGAGAATATAATAAATGTGAAATATAATTATAAGGACAAGAAGAAAAAGACATGGGACGGCAATGTATATCTTTTTGATTCAGAAGGTCAGTATGGATGTTATGTGGTATATACCCTGATATATGAGAAAGCGGACGATTACGATGAGCTCCAGGAATATGCAAGTGCGTGTGTTGATTCCTTTAGGATAACAGATGCATATGATCCCCCTGCAGTTGATATATATGAGTTTGAAGAGTACGGGATTAAATTTTCTGTAAATGACGGCGTAGAAGCTTTCACTAAGGATTCTGATGATGCAGAAGGGACTATACACGTAAAATATAAAGCTTCCAATGGAAAGAACAGAGTGGCTTTTGTAATACCCGCGGAGCATTTGGGTGAAGACTATGAGGATATATTCATTGGGACCAGGGACTGTCTTTCTTCTTCGACTATAGATATTGTCTCTGATATGATACCTATTGACTTCGGAGAATACAGCGGATATTGGGTTAAAGCCGAGGTTACGGATTCGAATGGTGATTCTGAGGATGGCAGGATATATGTTTTTAAGGCGAATGACGGATCGGATTCAAAATATCAGTCTTATGCGGTGCTGGGCTCTGCTGCTGATGATGACAAGCTCAGGGACATAGTAGGCGGTTTCAGATTTGAAGGATCTGAGAGCAGTGATAATTCGGAGATTGATACAAGTGACACAGTTGCTTTTTCTGATATTAAGACGGACAGCGGGGCTACAACTACAAGCGAGCCGGAATATATCTTCCCGGGCAGTGACACAAGAGAATTGTCAAACAGTGATATAGACATCTTTTTGAATGATTATCTTGAGAGAAATAATGCAACAAATGCTTCAGAACGCGATAGGAAGAGAATATGCGCCAGAGGACTTTGCTATGCCAGAAATGAGATATACGCTCGTCACGGGTATATCTTTAATTCAAGTGAGCTCAGAGATCTTTTTAACAGTATGAGCTGGTATTACGGGACGATTCCTTCGGACAGATTCAGCAATGATATGCTAAATTCGGCAGAGAAGAAAAATGTTGAGTTCTTGAAGAAGAAGATGGAGGATTACGGTGGATATCAGCCTGCAAAGTAAGGAGTATATATGGATGTAGTTTATTACACAAATCAGGGCGGCAGGGAGATAAATGAAGACTCACTTTTTATGACGGATGGAGCGTATGTGGTATGCGACGGACTGGGAGGGCATGCCAGTGGTGAGGTGGCTTCAAATTGTGCTGTGAAAGTGATGTCTGAGCTTTGTGCAAACAAGCCGCCATATACTCCTGAGCTGGTAAACACATTTTACCTGAGGGCGAATCAGGCCGTGATCAACCTAAAGGAGCAGGCGCTCACCACGATAGTCGGAGGGTTTGTTCGTGACGGGATTTTTTATTATCAGGGAGTAGGTGACAGCAGACTGTATTACTTCAGAGATGGAAAGATATTTGCACAGACGAAGGATGATTCTGTATGTCAGGCAGCAGTGGATCTGGGGACCATGAACTATGAGGACATACGCACAAGCGAGGACAGATCGAGACTGCTGAAGGTTCTCGGAAACGATCCGGGACTCAAAATAATGCGAAAATATGATCCCATACGAATGAAAAAAGGAGATGCATTTTTAGTATGCAGTGATGGCTTTTGGGAACACGTGCTGGATCAGGAAATGACTGAGAATCTGGAGAAGGCATATGATGCGGAGGAATGGCTTAACCTGATGCTTAAGATCCAGTACAACCGTGCTAAAAACAGGGATGACAACTATACTGTAATATGTGCGATAGTAGAGGAAAAGGATGAAGCAGAGACAGTTCCGGTCAGTAAAAATGTGATAGAGAACGCGCTGACCAGCATACCGGAAAGTAAAGCAGAGATGCTGCATGAAGAAGTAGATGTTGAGCAATTTGAGTCTATGCCTAATAAAGAAGTCGAGGTAGAGATGCCTGAGGGAAGCTCTTTTGTAAGACGTACTGATACAGGCAATCAACCGAACAGTGTTCCTTATGAATCCCAGTTCAGAAGGTACAATGATAATGAAAATGTAACTTTATCTTACGATACTCCCACTGGAGAATACGGTCCTGACAGATTTGATGAGGCTGACAGGGAGTATTATGATGAAGAACCTGAAAGAAAAGGGTTCTTTTCAAGACTATTTCGTCGCTGATGACCGTTTGCCGGACAGGTTACTGATCATAGCATTCCCTTAAAGAAAACATATAATGTTGTATTTTGGATAGATCTGTGGGCATATCACTCCTGGCTCTGAAAAGGCAGAGACAGGATTTTCGTTTCATAACAAAGGAGGAAAATCTGGAAATGAAAGAAAAATATGATGTAGTGATAGTTGGTGGAGGCGCTGGCGGTATTTTTGCAGCATATGAATTTGTTAAGATGAAAACCGGTCTTTCAATTGGTCTGATAGAGAAAGGAAAACCTCTAAATAAGAGAAAATGTCCTATTGACGGAGATAAGATAAGAACATGCATACATTGTGCCAGCTGCTCCATAATGGAAGGTATTGGTGGAGCAGGTGCTTTTTCAGATGGAAAATATAATATAACTAATAATTTCGGAGGAGATATGGCCCGATATGTAGGTGACAGGAAGGCCATAGAGCTCATGAATTATGTGGACGAAATCAATATGTCTATGGGTGGAGAGGGATCAAAAAGGTATAATACTGTCGATTCGCAGATAAAGAGGGAGGCTCTGCAATATGATCTCCATCTCCTGGATGCCGAAGTAAGACATCTTGGAACGGATAAAAACTATGTGATCCTTTCGAATATTGTAGAAGAAATAAAGGATCATATTGACATCACCACTGATACGGCAGTAAGCGGAATAGAGCAGAATAACGACGGAACATGGAGAGTTGTTACTGAAAACGGAACAACCGATGCAAATTACCTGATACTTGCTACCGGCCGGAGTGGATCTGCCTGGACCTCAAAGGTCTGTGAGCATCTGGGAATTACGGCCAGGAACAACAGGGTTGATATAGGGATAAGATTCGAATGCCCTGCTTTCATATGGGACAGGATCACAGATCAAGTATATGAAAGCAAGATAATGTACCGGAGTGCAGTCACCGGATGTACATGCAGGACATTCTGCATGAATCCCAAGGGAGCAGTAGTTACCGAGAATACAAATGGAGTTATGACGGTAAACGGCCACAGTTATGAAGATCCGGCAAAGCATACGGAAAATACTAACTTTGCCCTTCTTGTTACACATCATTTTACAGAGCCCTTTAAGGACAGTAATGCATACGGAGAATATATTGCCAGACTTACTAATATGCTTGCAGGCGGAGTTAT
This sequence comes from uncultured Lachnospiraceae bacterium, assembly GCA_902803745.1. Classification (GTDB taxonomy): domain Bacteria; phylum Bacillota; class Clostridia; order Lachnospirales; family Lachnospiraceae; genus NK4A144. The sequence goes on along the minus strand of CADCRB010000002.1, from coordinate 6,526 downwards.
GGTCCAGAGATTCGGGGATCTTGTGGCTAATAAGAGAACTAATTCAAAGAGGTTATCGGAATCCTTTGTAAGACCGACGCTTTCGGCTGAACCGGGGAATCTGGCACTTGCGATCCCGAAACTCACGCTGGATACAATAATTGAAATGATATATGCGCTTAACAAGCTTGTGCCCGGAACAGCCAATTACGATAATCTTCTGTATGGCACAGAGGTCAAATTCTATAATTCCTGTATAGATGTCAATAACACGTTTGAGACGAAATACAAAGGACTCTTTGTGATAGGGGATGCGTCCGGGACAACACATTCATTAAGTCAGGCGTCATCAGAGGGAGTATATGTTGCACGGCATATCGCAGGAAACGTGTTACAAGATGCATAATAACTAAATAAAAAAGATGATGATCGGGGTTGACAGGCAGAAGTTTGAGAGTTATTATACTTGTTGCGGTTAGCACTCGTGACGAATGAGTGCTAACAAACCACATAAGATCATTAATTATTCAACATAAGGAGGCGAATCAATATGAAACTTAAGCCATTAGGTGATCGCATAGTGCTGAAGCCCATAGAGGCGGAGGAGACGACAGCTTCCGGGATAGTGATACCCGGTAAGGAGAAAGAGAAGCCCCAGCAGGCAGAGATTCTGGAAGTAGGTCCCGGTGGAGTAGTCGATGGCAAGGAAGTGGCTATGACAGTAAAGAAGGGACAGAAGGTAATTTACAGTAAGTATTCTGGTACTGAGGTAGAGCTGAAGAAGGACGAAAAGGTGATAATAGTCCGCCAGAGCGATATACTTGCAGTGATCGAAAAGTAAAACAATCCGGAGGTGATATAAAATGGCAAAAGAGATCAAATATGGGGCTGATGCCCGTGCAGCGCTTGCAAGCGGCGTAGATCAGCTTGCTGATACCGTCCGTGTTACACTCGGACCTAAGGGAAGGAACGTAGTTCTTGACAAGAGCTATGGAACACCCACCATAACGAATGACGGTGTGACCATCGCAAAGGAAATAGAGCTGGAGGACGGCTTTGAGAATATGGGAGCCCAGCTTGTAAAGGAGGTAGCTACAAAGACTAATGATGTAGCAGGTGATGGCACCACTACAGCTACAGTGCTTGCACAGGCTATGATACATGAGGGCATGAAAAACCTTGAAGCCGGCGCTAATCCTATTATCTTAAGAAATGGTATGAAAAAGGCTACCGACGCTGCTGTGGAAGCTATAAAGAAGATGTCTTCAAAGGTTTCTTCGAATGACCATATTGCAAAGGTTGCCGCTATATCTGCAGGCAATGAGGAAGTCGGACAGATGGTAGCTAAGGCTATGGATGAGGTTTCTAAGGATGGAGTAATAACCATCGAAGAATCTAAAACCATGCAGACTGAACTTGAGGTCGTTGAGGGAATGGAGTTCGACCGCGGTTATGTATCAGCTTACATGTGTACTGATATGGATAAGATGGAGGCAAATCTGGAGAATCCATATATCCTTATACATGATAAGAAGATATCGAATGTTCAGGATATCCTTCCGCTTCTTGAGCAGATAGTTAAGACGAATTCATCGCTTCTTATGATCGCAGAGGATGTGGATGGTGAGGCGCTTACTACACTTATCGTGAATAAACTGCGTGGAACCTTTAATGTTGTTGCTGTCAAGGCTCCGGGTTATGGTGACAGAAGAAAAGAGATGCTGCAGGATATAGCAGTATTAACAGGTGGTCAGGTAATATCCTCAGAGCTCGGGCTTGAGCTTAAGGATGCTACTATGGATATGCTGGGCAAGGCAAAAAGTGTAAAGGTCAAGAAAGAGTCTACTGTTATAGTAGACGGTGCCGGTAAGAAGAAGGATATCGATGCAAGGACTAATCAGATCAAGGCACAGCTTGAGACAACGACGTCTTCATTTGATAAGGAAAAGCTTCAGGAGAGACTTGCCAAGCTTGCAGGCGGTGTTGCTGTGATCCGAGTAGGTGCAGCCACGGAGACAGAGATGAAGGAAGCAAAGTACAGGATGGAAGATGCTCTCGCAGCAACGAAGGCTGCTGTAGAAGAAGGTATCATAGCCGGAGGCGGAAGCGCATATATACATGCACAGAAAGCAGTAAAGAAAGTGGCCGACGCTTTGGAAGGCGATGAGAAGACCGGTGCAAATGCCGTGCTCAAGGCTCTGGAATCTCCTCTGTATTTTATAGCTCAGAATGCAGGACTTGAAGGGTCTGTAATAGTCAATAAGGTTAAGGAGTCAAAAGCGGGAACAGGATTTAACGCTTTGACGGGAGAGTATGTCGATATGGTAAAGGCAGGCATACTTGATCCTACGAAGGTAACCCGTACGGCTCTTCAGAATGCGACATCTGTAGCATCTACATTCCTTACAACAGAGTCTGTAGTATCTACTAAGAAAGAGCCTCAGCCCCCTATGCCTGCAGGCAATCCCGGAATGGGCGGAATGATGTGAGCGCATAAACAGGACAAAGTAAAAAGAGATTCCCTGCATTTGTGCAAGGGAATCTCTTTTTTCTTTAGATTGTAAAGGATGTGAAAGAGGATTAAGCGGAATGAGCCATATTGCAACACCACCTCCTTTGAGATAAAATAAAAATGAATTTCTGACCAATGATTCAGGGAGAAAACAAATGGCAAAGACAAAGGGGATAAAAAAGATAGCAGTTCTTACATCTGGCGGCGATTCACCGGGAATGAATGCTGCGATAAGGGCGGTTACCAGAAAAGCAATTTTTAACGGGCTGGACGTGGTCGGCATACAAAGAGGGTATCAGGGACTTCTGGAAGAAGACTTTCTGGAATTCGGCGCAAGATCCGTGTCGGATACAATACAGCGTGGTGGTACGATACTGAGGACGGCCAGATCTGAGGAGTTTAAAACTGAAGCGGGAAAGAAAAAGGGGGCTGAGATCTGCAGAAAACATGGTATTGATGCCGTGGTAGTGATAGGAGGCGATGGGTCCTACAGGGGCGCATTGGCGCTTTCGCATGAAGGAATAGCGGTAATGGGGCTTCCCGGAACAATAGATCTGGATATTGCCTGTACGGATTATACAATAGGATTCGATACGGCAGTCAATACAGCCCTTGAGGCAATAGATAAAATCAGAGATACCTCCTCATCTCACGAAAGATGTTCCATTGTGGAAGTCATGGGGCGAAATGCAGGATATATTGCTCTTTGGTGTGGCGTAGCATCGGGTGCAGAGGACATTCTTCTTCCCGAAAAGTATGACTATGATGAGCAGGAGATCATAAATCATATTATAGAAAGCAGAAAGATAGGAAAGACGCATCATCTTATAATTAATGCCGAGGGCATAGGTCATTCGACTTCAATGGCGAGACGAATAGAGGCGGCTACAGGAATGGAGACCAGAGCTACCATCCTCGGTTATATGCAAAGAGGAGGCGCTCCTACCTGTAAAGACAGATACTATGCCTCTATTATGGGAGCCAAGGCCGTTGATCTTCTTGCCAAGGGTGTGGCAAACAGAGTGATAGGTTTTCTTGATGGCGAATTCAGAGACTTTGATATAGACGAAGCTCTTGCCATGGAGAAGAAGATCCCTGAGTATCAGTACGAGGTAGCAAGGGCGTTGTCCATCTGATGGCAGATACTCCGGGTATAAAAAAGATAAGGGAAGTCCGGGCATTGTGCGAGCGGCCGTCCGCAAGGCGCAGGACCGGACTTTTTGTAGCTGAAGGAGAGAGGCTTGTAGAAGAGATACCGCCTGAAAGCATAGAGACAGTATATATGTCCGATAGTTTTATGAAATCGCACTCAGAAATGAGATGTGACTTTGTGATGAAGGATTGCGACTTTGTAAAACTTGCGGATACAAAGCATCCGCAGGGGATACTTGCTGTTGCCAGACAGAGGACATATTCATTGAATGATATGATGGGAGGGGATCTATATGTCATTCTTGAAACTATACAGGACCCAGGGAATCTTGGAACCATAATACGCACGGCAGAAGCAGCAGGAGTAGCGGGTGTAATAATGAATAAGGGCTGTGCGGATATATATTCCCCTAAAGTGGTAAGATCTACTATGGGGTCTATATTCAGAATTCCATTCCTGTATACGGATGATCTGCAGGTGGCGCTGTGCGAACTGAAGAGGGAGGGCGTCACAGTTTATGCGGCAGATCTTGCAGGAAACAGCGTGGATGATGAAAAAATTGCAGCTCGAAGGGCTTTTATAATTGGTAACGAAGGAAACGGGATTACAAAAAAAACCATAGGGCTTGCAGACAGGATCGTAAGCATTCCTATGGCTGGTAAAGTTGAATCTCTTAATGCGGCTGTATCTGCTGCGATATTAATGTATAAACACTGATAAAGGCTGTTTATTGCGTTATTAAAAGAACTTTGGAAGAAACAGACAGGTTCAGAGGAGGGATAAATGATAGGATTTATTGGATTGGGCAATATGGCACAGGCTATTATGGGGGGTATTCTTTCAAATGGAGTTGCATCAGCAGGAGATATCATAGGTTATGATCCTGCAATTGAAGCAAGGAATATTGTTGCAGAAAAATACAGTATTGCGATGGCTGACAGCAATCAGAGCGTGGCAGAGCAGGCAGACATAGTAATCCTTGCGGTCAAGCCGCAGGTGTTACAGAAGGTTATAGAAGAGATAGCAGCGTCAGCATCAGAGGATACTTTGTTCATTTCCATAGCTCCCGGAAAGAGTATAGAATGGATCACTAAACTTTTTGGGAGGGAAGTCAAAATAATCAGATGCATGCCCAATACACCCGCTCTTGTCGGAGCAGGAATGACGGGTTACTGTGTAAGCGACATAGTTACTGATGAGGAAAAAAAGACAGCTCTTTCAATCCTTGACTCTATCGGAAGGGCTCAGGAGGTTCCGGAGCATCTGATGGCTGCGGTCACATCTGTATCCGGTTCTTCGCCGGCCTATGTTTATATTTTAATTGAGGCTATGGCTGATCAGGCGGTAGCTGACGGAATGACGAGGGTTCAGGCGTATGAATTTGCTGCACAGGCAGTAATGGGGTCGGCGAAAATGGTGCTTGACACGTCGAAACACCCTGCGGAATTGAAAGATATGGTCTGCTCTCCGGGAGGCACTACCATAGAAGCGGTAAAGGTGTTGGAAAGAGAGGGTTTCAGGGCTGCAATACAGGATGCTATGGAAGCATGCACGATAAAGGCAGAGCAGCTTTAGGATATAGGATAAGGCAGCGGGTAAATATGGATACATTTTATAAAGGGAAAAAAGTACTGATTACAGGACATACTGGATTTAAGGGGTCGTGGATGTGTAAGGTGCTTATAAATGAAGGAGCATCCGTCACCGGATATGCGATTGAGCCTCCTACAGATCCGGCACTTTTTGAACTTAGTGGAATAAGAGATTCTATAGACCACGTGACGGGGGATATAAGAGACCTTTCTCATTTGAAAGATGTGTTTGAGGATAAACAGCCCGAGATCGTTATACATATGGCAGCGCAGCCTATAGTCAGGGACTCATACAAAGATCCTGTTTACACATACGAAACAAATGTCATGGGGACTGTTAATGTTTTGGAATGTATAAGACAGACGGAGTCAGTAAAGTCATTTGTGAATGTCACTACGGATAAGGTGTATCTTAACCGGGAATGGCCGTGGGGATATCGTGAAAATGAAGAGCTTAACGGTTATGATCCGTATTCGAATTCGAAGTCGTGTTCAGAGCTTGTAACTGGTGCATATAAAAAATCTTTCTTTAATGAAAGAGATGTGGCGATAACTACTTGCAGAGCAGGCAATGTGCTTGGCGGAGGTGATTTTGCCAATGATCGTATCATACCGGATTGTATTAGGGCAGTAGAGGCTGGAAAAGAGATAATTGTCCGCAATCCGTCCTCCACCAGACCATATCAGCATGTGCTTGAGCCGGTATGTGCGTATCTGATGATAGCTGCAAGACAATACGAGGATAAAAGCTATGCCGGATGCTATAACGTAGGACCGGATGATGTTGACTGTCTTACAACGGGAGAGATCGTTCAGCTGTTCTGTGATAAGTGGAATCAGACAGGGAAACCCGGGAAAAAGGTCTCCTGGAGAAGTGAAAAGGATGGCGGACCCCACGAAGCAAATTTCCTTAAGCTGGACTGTTCGTTGATCAGAAATACTTTTGGGTGGAGACCGCATTGGCATGTGGACAAGACGATCGAAAAGATAGTGGAATGGACTTCTGCTTATTTTGCGGGAGAAGATGTGTCACAAGTAATGGATAAGCAGATAGAGGAATATATGAGGGCCGGAAAAGGGTACTTGACACCGTGACCAAAAAACCTTAGAATATCTTTCGTTATTGCTTTATCGGGGTGTGGCTCAGTTTGGCTAGAGCGCTACCTTAGGGGGCAAAAACAGCCCATAGGCTGTTTTTGAAGTCCGTTTACGAGCGCCAAGCGCGAGTGGGCTCGGGCAGAGAGGCCGCAAGCGGCAATTGAATTGAATAAAGTAAATATCGGGGTGTGG
>CADCRB010000001.1 GCA_902803745.1 uncultured Lachnospiraceae bacterium | reverse complement strand
TCTAAAAATCTGTAATGGTGATATACTGTTTTAGGTATGTATTATATTGAATACTTTTTGCGTACATAAAAATAACGATATCAGAAACTCCTTGATTTTGCTGTGTTTATGAGGGTTGCTTTTGTTCAAGTCCCCCTCTCGCTATGATAAAAGATCAGACCCTAGTGGTCTGATCTTTTGTTATATACAGATATGGAATTAATCCTGGATGGTAAGCAGGTGTCTCACACCCGCATCAAAGCTACGTCCACAACACAGGCCCCTTTCACTGAACTGTTAGTTCATCATGCAAAAGCGCCACCTGTTTTAATCCCAGATGGCGCATATATCATCTATGTATCTCTTTTATTTATACAGACCGTCAGACCGCCTTAGAACCGAACTTCTCTACAAGGGCAGAAACACTTATGCTTCCGTCTGCCGATACGCAGGAAGCAACGTCCGAGCCTGCAGGAATGGTTATAGTGCAGAGCTTGCCGTCAATGACAACAGTAGCACCGCCTTCGGCAAAGTATTTATTATTCCTTCTTAATTCCCAGTACTGCCCATCTTAAAAATGGGATCCTGGAAATGATAGCATACAGACCATAGCCGAATACGAAGCCTGCAATAAGACTCAGGATATAGCATGCAGGAGCCGGTAAAAGCTTTGGTTTTGCAATAAACAAGGCGACGGAAGATATACCGAGATAATGGAATACATAGAGTCCGAAGCTGTGACCTGACATCCACTTCGTAAAAGTATTCGAACGATCTCCGAAGCGTGCCATTCCCGAAATCATGGCAAGTGAACCCACATACGCATCAAACGCAAACAGAAAGCCTCTGTTGACCGGCTTATCCGCGAAGTTTTCGCCAAAATACATAACGGTAAATACAACGCACAACACTATGGCAAATGCTGTCAAAGGGACTGCGATCTTTTTAAGCCTTTCTATCACTTTATCATTTGAGAACACATAATATCCAAGGATAAAGAAAACGAAGTAAAACCCGATCCTGTAAACAGAAACGACAGGCACGTTCAGAATCTGCGACGCACCCCAGATCGGAAGAATGAAAAGTGCCATAGTCCAAAGCGGTGTTCCAGCTCCTGCCTCCAGAAGTTTACCTTTTTCGATCTTTCTGATCAGCAAAAGCACAGCGCAGTAAACCCACAGAAGCTGCATATACCAAAGCACGCCGCTTCCGGATACAACCATTATCAAAAAAACAACCGGTTTAGGAACTCCTGCCGATGCAAAGCCCTCAATGCCTCCGCTGAGAGAGATATTCACATATCCCTGTAGAAATTGAAAAAAGAAAAGTCCGATAGTTGACGGTACCAGTAGCTTTAAGGTCCTTGATTTTATAAACTCTTTGTCCGAATGAGAATCCAGATATAATCTGGCGCTGATCCCCGAGACAATGAATAGCACTGGCATAAACCAGGGATAGACCAAATACTGAAATGCATCGTAATACTGAACAGGCAGATCTGTGATCCTGCCCAAACCGCCGGGCACTCCCTCAGCGTTATACATGTAGAATACATGATAGATCACGACTATGATAACAGTGATCCAGCGGACGTTGTCCAAATAGTGTTTTCTCATCCAATACCCTCCCTATCTCCATGGGCATTAACGTTGTACTGCCTGAGACAGTATTTCAATTGTATTTAATCATTTTACAATATTTTATGATGTACATCACCACCCTCGTGATAACCATGATATTTTCTTTACACTTATTCTGGTTTTATGTATCATAAACAAGTACCTGAAATGATTAACTGCCGGTATATTCGCGTAGATCGATCGTACCGGATATTCTCTTTTTGTTGTAGATGAACGGTATCATCTCGGAAAGGAATCTACATGGATACCTACAGTTCGATAGCATTGGACGAGCAGACGATCAAAACGCAACAGAAAGAAAGCGTTAATCAGTTTCTGACTGAGACGGAGAATGCATCTTTATTTCATGAAGATCTTTATAGAAACCGCACGGATCTCACTTATTCAAATGATAAAACCTTCATCCCCGGCTCGAACAAACAGGATACTGCCAGACTTGGCAAGAAGGTCTTCAAGGCAAGTACCCCCGCAGAGAAACAGCGAAATAAAAGGATCGATGAGGCGAAAAGCCTTACATCCCGGGCGACAGCTTATACGCTGGAGGCCCATGACACAGTAAAACAGGTCATCTACAATGAGGATGAAGCACATCACAAAACCGAAAAAACATACGATAAGGATATGATGCGCTACAGGATAAAGACTTTTCATTTCACACCTGCGATGATGTCAGGCGCAAATATCCGTAAGAATCTCGCCGAATATACAGCTTTGATCAGAGGATACGACAGGCTGGTAGAAGATGGAGATCCTCAGATAGAGGTCATGGAGCTTTTCAAAAAAAGAGTACAGGTCTATCTCGAATCAAACCGTGTTAAGCTTGACGGATCTATCCTTAAGAAATATGAAGAACCTGTCTCCATGTCGGAACAGGAGCTCAGCCGGTATCTTGCGATCACGAACGAGGAGAAGACTCCTGATTATATGCCTCAGGAAGAGACAGAGGAAGAGATCCTGAAGAGGATAAAAAAGCTCGAGGAAGATTTCGATCAGGCAAGACTGAATCTGGATGACAGGCTGAATTATTATGAATTTCTACGCAAAGACAAGCAGATAGACGAAACACCGGGTGCAAATGAGATAGAGACAATAAGCCTGGCAAAACGCTCTGTCATGGTGCTCAGAGGCCAGCTCCTTCTCGAAAAGCAGAAGGCGAAGATCCTTGAATTAAAGAAAAATAACGTGGACACTGCAGAAGCTGAGCTTCAGGCAAAAGAAACCTATGAGGATCTGCAGCGGATCCTTGACAGAGATATGCGGCTTACTATAGGCGGACTGACTGTAAGAGAAACAGGACATCCTGCAGTATATAAGGTCACCAAAGATGACGCAAAGAATACTCTCTCCGATTCGAGAAATATGGAATTCAAAAACAAGACCCTTGACCTTGCCGGAAGGCTGGGGACTGCAGTTGCCGGATTGCCCGAGGATGACAGGCAGACGGCCCTGGCAGCAGTGCAGGCAGTCAATTCATATGCAGCATCTTCACATTATACGGACGGATATGAAAAAGAGAATAACCTCCTGAAAGCAGCTCTTTCAAGTCTTAATGAAGTTGCACGGCACTACACTGATAAGAATATTCTTGATGCTCAAAAGAATATCTCGGATCATCTGCGCTCGCTAACCATGGGTTCGACTGTTATACCGGCCTGGGAAAACATCCCTGCTGATATGCGTGATGACCATTTTATTAATAATACTACAGTAGAGGAAACCACAACGAGATTTAAGGGCGGAATAAGAAACTCGATCATAAATAATGATACCATGCGAAGCTGGGTGAATGTATCGGATGATCCTCTGTTCTGTCACGAGCCTACTGTGAACGATCTCCGCCAGGGTAAAGTCTCGAACTGCTATATGATAGCTTCCACAACCGGACTGATCGGACTTGATGCCTCTATCCTCAAGAACGCGATAAGGGATAACGGAGATGGCTCTGTGACTGTACGTCTCTTTAAAGAAGGATCCTCAGACCATCCTGCAATCCCTGTTTATATCCGGGTAAAGAAGGAAGTACCTAAGCTTTTTACAGGCGGAGATATCCTGTCATCCGGAGCGCTGTGGATGCAGCTCATAGAGAAAGCCGCCGCATTCATGGGCAAGGAAGGCGAACAAGGCTATAATACCCTTTGGTATGGCGAAGGAGGAAACTGGCTGTTCAGGCTTACCGGACAGAAAAGGAAAGAGATCATTACCGAGGGCACCTTCACTACAGAATACACTCGGGAAGACAACCCAAAGGATCTCTTTGAGGAGATCATGAATGCCCGGGAAAACAGAGAGGTGTTTAACTGTGCTACGGGTGAGGATGCCGCAGATTCCCTGAACGCCGGGCATGCATACACGGTACTCGGCGGTAAAGTAGAGAACGGAATAAAATATGTGATCCTGAGAAATCCCTATGCAAATATGTCTCTTCGCTATGATGAAAAGGGAAACTCATATATGAAGCACGGAAGGAAAATAAGCTTTCTTTCATCAAGCGTAGGTGAAACCTGCGGACAATTCGCGATCACCTATGACGATTTTATTTCTAACATGAAATCGGTCACAAAAACAAAAATGGATGATGTATTCAACGAAGAAAAGTTATCCGACATGTTTAAGGAAGATGAGGACAAGACAGCATCTCATCTTCTACAGAGATACCAGCAGAAAGTGAACGACGAAATAGCCGCCGACAGAAGGGCAACCGCAGCGGCAGCCGACACCTGGCTGGATGATGATGCACTGTAGCAGGATTAAATCAAGATACCGGAGAGAAAGGATTCCGTAAATACTGACCAAAGATGAAGTATGAATATGTAAACACCGAGAAACTTACAGAATACAAGGACTTTATTCCCTTACAGCTGATGACAGGAGCGATAAGCGGCGCCTGCCGCGTTCTGGGAGTCAGACTATTTGAAGAGCCCTGTGGAGCTCTCGTGTGGGAAAAGGAACAAGGAAGCGACAGGGGATTCCTTCAGAGCATTTATGTGGATCCGGTCTGCCGTCGTATAGGTGCCGGAGAAACCTTACTGTCAGGCCTTAGCGACCAGGCAGAAAAAGAAGGCGTAAAAAGAGTGTCATTCTCTTTCTCACCACAGGGCGATCCCGGTATGATCATTCCCTTTTTCGAGGATATGAACATACAGACAGAGTTCTATACTTTTCCTTTTGCAGAACACTCACTGGATGAGATATCCCATGCAATGGAAAAAAAGAAGCTTGGAAATGCCGCTCTTTGTGGCGAAGAGATAAGCACACTTGACAGGAATAAACGTAACATCTTCAAAGACTGGCTGTCCGACAGTTTTCACGAATCACCTGGATCATACACCACACCTGAAGTACCGGGTTTTGTCGGCATTAAAGACGGATCCGTTGAAGCTGTTATTCTTATCAGCAGCGATGAGGGTATCCTCTCTCTCGACTATCTGTATCAAAGAAGCAATGACAGAAAGATCCTGGCCGGACTTCTGTCATCCGCGGTAAAACGCTATACAGAGCTTTATACACCGGAGACGCCGATTCAGATGATGCTGACAACTGATGAAGGCTGTGCTCTGCATGATGCCTTGTTCGGTAAAACAGAGGATTTGATCGTTGTCTGCCGGGGAGAGATATTGCTATAGAGTTCCAGACCATACAGGAGACCGCAATGGAAATAAAATGGATCGAGCCTGACTCGGAGGCGATTAATGCTATCATAACGCCCGGGATCAGAAATTTGAAGGCAGAAGACAACCTCGAGACTGTATACCTGGGAGGATTTGAACAGGACAGGCTGGTATGTTTCGCCGTTTTTTCCCGCAGACTAAATGAGGATCCGTCGGAGATATATCTGGAATATCTATATACCATACCGGACAGTCGCGATGCCGGCAGGTGCAGGACGTTTGTCGATGCCTGCAGCGCCTATCTTGCGGAGTTCTCTGTACGCTATATTCTGGTAAAGTATTGCCTGGTCCCCGATGCAGCCATTGGTTTCAACGGTCTTATGAGGGGCTGCAGGTTCACCCCGTTAAGTCTGACCGGAAGACTTCTGCACTACAATTCAAGGGATCTGAAAAGACGCGGTGCTATCCAGATGATCCTGAAGAACAGGGATAACCTTCCGCCGGTTGAATGTTTCGAAAGAGCAGGTGAGGATATAGTACTGTCCTACCTGAGAAAACGTGGAAGCATTCCTGTCTTCTCTTATGCCATCGATACAGCCTTTTCCCAGGTCTTTATTAATAATAATGAAGTGGACGCTGCGATCGTAGCCTCCTCGCCGGACGGGGAAACTCTGTATATCTCTGCACTGTATATGGACGATATAGCGAAGCAAAAAAACATGTTCCTGTCTCTTTTTTCCGAATGCCTGGATGCAGCCAGCCGAAAGCTGAATGATGATTTTGATATATATTTTCAGCTGGGGGATGAAAGCATCGTACAGAACCTTCTCACTGTATTCAATCCTCCCGATGAGGAATATATGATCCTGGAGTATATGCTATGTACGAATTCCTGATATCATCTGTAAAGAAAGAACTGAACATACCCGAAAAATGCAGGCGGAGCACCTCATCACAGTCTCTCCCGGATCTTAATGCAGCAGACGTTTCTGTAAAGACGTTTCAGAAAAGACGTCTTTTTCCCATGGACGTTGATACTGTATCGCTTAAAGCTGAAGATATTCCTTTTTCGGAAGAAGATCCGTCAGAGCTTGAGTTCAACCGAAAGAGCATAAAAAATGACAGTTTCAGACAAAGGATCGGTCACAGTCTGCTGTCCGAAAAGGCAAGGCAGGTGAAGGCCTTCATCACAAATAGTGCGGTTCCGGATTCCGAAGACATTACCCGTTTCATAAGCGAGGAAGAAATGGCTTTAAATAGAGCCTCAGATGATCACACCCAACGCAAAAGCGGTGATGAGAGTGCGCTTCGCGCGGCATACCTTCTGGAAGAGTTTTGGCATAAAAAAGATCTTCTTATTGCTGACGCGTCCCTGAGCACAGAGGAAAGAGCCCGACAGCTCTATGATTTTGCCGTGGGTTTCGCCGATGATATAGACAGATATACTACTCTTTATCTTGAAAAGATGAAGGACCGTTACAGGAAGAAAAAGATTCAGATCTATATTGACCGCTACAGAAAGCTCATAGGATACTTCGAGGATATTGCTTCAGACAGAAAACCGGATGACAGAATATTTAAGGAGATGGGGCTTTAGTTCCTTGACGGCTATCACTAACGCACAATCATTTTAATAGGAGGAAATACGGAATGGAAAACGAAAAGATGCTTATTACTGCAGAGGGCATAGTACTACACAATGCGTTGGAAAAAATAGACAGGGATATAAAAACTATGCGTCTTAAGAAAAAAGATGCAGGTCACCTCAGACTGCTTGCTGAGGAGACGCTTGGGATGCTTAAGATGATGACCGGGAACTTCGTCGCCTTGATGTGGCTTGACCGTACAGAAACAGAGGTCAAAGTTCATCTTAAAGCTAAGGCTGAAGCTATGGATAACGACAAGAAAAAAGAGCTTATATCGATAGCCACTTCCGGAAAAAATGAAAAAGCTAAGGGATTTATGGGGAGGATCGGCGAGATATTCAGTAATGCTATGATGGATGCTGAGGATAAGCCCGGTATTGAAGATGTATACTCGGAACTAAACAGATCCGATGATGAAGGAATCGATTATGATGCCGCCTGGTCGCTTGACAGCTGCAAAAACTCCGATGAGGATACGGGTTTGACAGATATCCTCGAAAAATCCATAGTTGCGAACATTGCAAAGGACGTAGTCGTTGGAGTAAAAAGAGATACGGTCGAAATGACCATTACAATGGATCTCAAAGAGGAGTAATGCATGAATATATGATATAATAAAGAAAAAAGCGGGAAGGGTGCCAAAAAACGGAGGCAAAATGACACAGAATATCGGAGTAAAAAAAGAACATAAAGCACGGAGGATAATGTTAAGGATATTGCTCACATTTGCTATACTGATCTTGCTTTTGTTATTATTCTTGATCTTTTCGTATTTCCACTTAAAGGGTTTCTTTACCACGCCACGGAGAGAAGATGACAGGGGACGCCTTTATTATATGGAATATACGGGAAATTATGACTCGCCTTTTGTTACTTTCATCTTTGATAAGCTTAAGCCTGTCAGAGACGGTGGCTGTTCAGTATTTTATACAGCAAGTACCGACGGAGGTTACAGGACAGGACGGAATTATGACCTGGCTCATAAAGATAAGAGCGGCAACACTACGGGCCTTAATTTGGTTATAAGAAGCAATCCTGAGGGAAGATACAGTTCTATCGGAGTTTCCGATATTGCAATGCTTTCACGCATTGGGCTTGATTACTCAGAGGGGGCTCTCGACAAAGGGAAACTTACGGATGTACTTCTTGCGTTGTCTCCGTATATCTGTGTGGACGGGATCAATGAAAAAGGCCTCTCAGCGTCAGTACTTGCACTTGATATAAAGGAAGGGGAGACAGCCGTTTTTCAGGCTGAAGAAGGAAAAGATCCAGTCATCATTACGGAGTTGCTGAGACAGATCCTTGATAATTGCGCATCTGTCGATGAGGCTGTCGAACTGGCAAAGAACAGAAATCTGATCAATACGTTTGGAGCTGATTACCATTTATTTGTTACGGACGATTCCGGGAAAAGCGCAGCGCTAGAATGGCGATACAACACCCTCGTTGTAACGTATACGGATATTATCACGAACTTTTATGTTTCTTCCGAGGATGCTGAGGACTGCTATCGTGACGGCAAATTAAAAGAAGCATACATACCACCTACGGACAATCCGGGAAATTATAAATTTGGCTACGGACATGGCTACGAAAGATTCAAGAAGATCATGTCGGTTAAGGCAGAAAACGCTGAAAAAGGCACTCTGACGATGAGCAACAGTGAAATAATGGAACTCCTCGAATCGGTATCACAGGAATATACGGGGGCTCTGACCTCGCTTACCCAGTACAGCGCAATTTATGACAACAGTAACCGATGTGTGGACATTTGTGTAAATCCGGATTATTCAACCGTTTATCACTATGAGTTATAACCTGCCATCAACCAATTTTCAAGACATCAAATCATCTTTATCCATACAGAAAAAATCCCCGTAAACGTAGTGTTTACGGGGAAAATCGGCACAGCAGGCGATGGGGATCGATAAACACCCTGGCCCGCTCCTATTTCCTGAGCTCCAAAACCCTGTTCCAGCCGATCTCGGTGTCTGAAAGACCATAACGTCTTGCTGCTTCAGCAGCATCATCTGAGGACGAAAACTGTCCTAATACATCTCCGCGTTTCTTCCCATCTATTATTCTGTCGCTTTCATTTATGACTTCCCAAGGAGCGCTATCATTATGCCCTTCGATGTTTCCTGCAAAGAATATTGATCCTCCGCTTATTTCTCCTAAATCTGCATCATTTAATTTTTTCAGGTCCGACATGGTAAATCCTCCTTTTCTTACAGTAAATCCAGTAAAACCATCTCTTGTTATATTATACGAATTCTGTGACAAGGTTGGCACTGACTCTAAAGAATTTTTACAGCCTTATCAATCCATTCTTTAGCAGTTCAGATTTTCCTTAATCCCTATATCCTTGCCATATACGATCAAAAAGCAGTGTCATTATATCAGTAATAAACAGATATTAAAAGTCCAGGAAGGCGCTAAATTGTTATCAGAGTGGATTTATCCCTTAAATAATCAGACAGAAACAAGGAAATGATGATCTGATGAGGAGGATAAGAAAGCAATATTGTTGTGGTTTTACCTTTTGTTATATAATAAAAAATGTGTCTGCTTCCCGGATTACATGAGTACGAAATGAAGCGGCCGCGTCTTTTACGGGGCTGTTTTGCAGGCACCTTTTGTGAAGTATAGTGAAAAAAGGAGAAAGCGCATGAATGACCGAAAAAAAGCGTTAATGGAAAGACTGGAGGCATTCTTCCAGAATGATGAAGATGTCGAAGAAGCAACCATATTTACAGG